>DATKYA010000355.1:0-6228 GCA_035528775.1 Planctomycetota bacterium
GGCGAACGGCTCGGCGACGACGACGGTGAGCGTGCAGTCGCGGCTGGGCGGATCGACGTAGTTGCCCTGCGAATCCTTGTGATCGTATTCGGTGCGGACGTCGACGCCGTGATTCCAGCAGGCGAGGACGGCCTTCTCCCAGGCTTCGGGCAGCGTGCGGCCACTCACGGTGAGGACGGGTATGTTGCCGCCATTCGTGTTCATTGTGTTTTCCTAGTTCGAGATTATCGTCCCGGCGGGCGAGCGGACTTGCCGCGAGCGGCGCCTTTGCGTTCGGCCGTAGCCGGGAGCTTGATGATGAAGGCGGCGCCCTCGCCGACCTTTGTCCGGACGTCGATGGTGCCGCCGTGTTCCTTGACGGTCTTCTGAACGACGGCGAGGCCGAGGCCGGTGCCTTTCGACCCCTTGGTGCTGCAGAAGGCTTCGAAGATCTTCGGCAGGACGTCGGGCGGAATGCCGCAGCCGTTGTCTTTCACGGTGATGAGCACCTGGCGTGCGGGCCTGTCTTCGCTCACGCTGATGGAGATGGCTCCCTTGCCGGGCTCGATGGCATCGATGGCGTTGGTGATGATATTGAGCAGCGCCCGCGTGAGACCTTCGCTGTCGGCTTCAACGGTCGCCTTGCCCTTGCCGATGTTGTGCTCGACCTTGATCTGCTTCTCCTGGAGGAGCGGCTCGCTGAGCTCGATGACTTCGCGGACGACCTCGGCCAGGTCGCACTGTTCGTACAGGGGCTGTCGCTCCTTGCAGTAGCTGAGCATGTCCATCACGAGGCCGGAGAGCTTGCGTTCGTTGCGTCGAACGATGTTCCAGCCCTTCTCGAGCGAGACGAAGTTTCTCTCGTCGAGCGCCTTCTGGACGAGCTGGCCGCCGCCCTGCATGCACATGAGGACGTTCTTGATGTAGTGGGAGAGGTTGGCGAGGGCTTCACCGAGTGCGGCGAGCCGCTCGGCCCGGACGTTTGCCTCGTAGAGCTTGCCGTTTTCGATGGCCCCGCCGGCTTCGACGGCGAGCGCCGCCAGCAACTCGAGATCGCTTCGCTTGAAGCTGCCCGAGGGAGCCTTGTTGTCGACATAGATGATCCCGGTGATCTGGTCCTTGTAGCGGATCGGCACGCACATTGCGGAGCGAATCTGGAATTCCATTATGCTCTTTTCGGCGGAGAAGCGGTCGTCCGCCATGGCGTCGGAGGTGAGAATTCCGCTGCCGCGTTGCAGCACCTTGTTGACGATGGTATGGCTGAGCACGAGCTTGCCGCCGTCGGCTTCTTCGCGGTTGCGGATCACCTTGGGGAGCAAGGCGCCGTTCCCGTCGATCAGCATCAGCACGCCGCGTGTCGCACGGGTCACGTCGAAGATCTGGTCCATGATCCGCTCGAACAGCACGGAGAGATCGAACGTGGAGTTGAACACGCTATTGATGCGGTAGAGTGCCTTGAGGTTGCGGTGAGCGGCGAGCAGGGCCTCCAGGCTCGTGCCGGTGAGGTCAACGTCGAACACCGTGGAGCCTTCGGTCTTCTGCACGGTCTCGCGGATCACCGGGCTGCTCTCGGATTCGCCGACCAGTTGGACGACCGCGGTGTCGGTGGATGGCTGCTGCTCGCTGCAATGGAAGACCAGCTCTGTGTCTCCCATGCGCACGATGTCGCTGTTCCTGATCACGGCGGAGTCAACCGGGAGGCCGTTGAGGAACGTGCCGTTCCTGCTCTGCAGGTCGCGGAGGATCAGCTTGCCGGCCGACCGCACGATGGACGCGTGGCGGCTGGAAACCTTCTCATCGTAGATGATCACTTCGTTGCCCATCATGCGCCCGATGTTGCAGGTGCCATCTTCGAGGTCGAAGACGGTTCCCTGCTGGGGGCCGTTGAGAACTTCTAGCTGCACCATTGCGTGATCTCCCATCGCTGTTGCCGCGGGCGCTCCTGCTTGTGCGCGAGCCGCCGCCGGTTTACCTGGATCCATGGAAATTATATACAAAACAGGGCGCACAATCAAAGATAAGGCGAGGAACTTTCTGCGGACGCAGAAGGCCGTGAGGAAAAGAAGATGAGAGATGAAGGGATGATGGGATGATGGGTAAGAGGTAGGAGACAGACTTGGCGCTTCATCCCTTCATCCCTTCATCCCATCATCCCATCATCCCTTCATCTCCTTCGCACGGCGGTTATCCCGGCCGACAGTTGATCGCCGCCTGATGACATGCGACCAGAGGGAGTAGCAGAACGTGCCGGGTTCCGGCTTAAGGTCAGATGTCGAGCGGCTTCACGGTCTGCGCTTCCAGCGTAATCGCGGTCTCGTCATCCGTAACCTTGCCGGTGACCACCGCCGCGCCAGCGAGCAGCGCACGACCGCAACGGCTGTATGTATCGGGAAACAGCACCACCTCCACCACGCCACTATGGTCTTCCAGGCTCACGAACTTCATCCGCTCGTTCTTTGCGGTAGTGGTGCCTTTCGTTGAGATGACCACGCCCGCGACGGTGACGGTTTCTCCGACGTGGCGGGCCATGTCCTTGATCGCAACAAGCTCGCCGCTGCGGTAGCGGCCATCAAGCAGCGTCATCGGGTGAGCTGAAACGCAGAATTCCAGCACGCGCCGCTCGTAGGCGATCTTCTCGGCCAACGGGTAGTCAGGGATATCCGGAACAGCCGGCTCGATTTCCTCTAGCGATGCGAACAGCCCTGACCCGGGGGCTGCCGGTTTCCGCCGGCCCGCTCGCCGCACGACGTCGAACACCATCTGCAGCCGCCAGATCTTCTGCGGGCGGTTTCCGTCGAACTCGTCCATGCCGCCGCACTCGATGAGGTTCTCGCACTCGCGCAGCGACAGCGGCACCCGCCTGATCAAATCACTGAGCGAGTCGAATGGCCTCGTCGTCCGTTCCGACAGGGTCGTCCGGATCGCCTTCTCCGTGAGCGACTTCACGCACATCAGCCCCACGCGGATGGCGCCGTCCGCCGCGGCGAACACTCGGTCGGCGCGGTTGACGTCCGGCGGGAGGATGCGGATGCCCATTCGCCGCGCCTCCTCGATGTACGCCCACGCGCCATAGTAGCCGCCCTGGTTCGACAGCACCGCCGCCATGAACTCGGCCGGATAGTGCGCCTTCAGCCAAGCGGCCTGCCACGACAGCCGTGCGTACGACGCGCTGTGCGCCTTGCAGAACGCGTAGCCCGCGAACCCTTCGATCTGCCGCCAGATCTCGGCCGCCACGTCGTCGGGAATGCCGTTCTTCTTCGCACCCGCGAGGAACCGGTCCTTCTCGTGCTCAATGCCTTCGTAGCCGCGCTTCTTGCTCATCGAGCGGCGCAGGTTGTCCGCCTCGCCCAGGCTCATCCCGCCGATCGCACTGGCCACCTTCAGGATATCCTCCTGGTACAGCATCACGCCGAACGTCTCGCCCAGGATCGGCTCGAGCTTCGGATGCAGGTAGACCGGCGGCTCCTTTCCCAGGTAGCGGCGGATGAAGGCCGTCATCATGCCGGTGTCGGCGGGGCCGGGCCTGATCACCGAGCTTGCCGCGATGATGATCTCCATGTTGTCGGCCCGCAGCTTCTGCAGGAGCTGCCGCATGCCGGGCGACTCCACCTGGAAACAGCCCATCGTGGCGCCGGTGCGTAACAGTTCCTTCGTCGGCTCATCGTCGAGCGGGATCGCCTCAATATCAATGTCCACCCCATATCGTTTGCGGACGGCATCGACGGTATCGGCGATCACGCTGAGCCCGCGCTGGCCCAGCAGGTCCATCTTCACCAGGCCGATATCTTCGATGGGGTGCATGTCGAACTGCGTGATGATGATTCCCTTGGCGGCGTACTGGAGGGGCACGAAGTCGATGATCGGGCTGTGGCCGATCACCAGGCCGCCGGCGTGCACGGAGAGGTGGCGGGGAAAGCCGTCGATCGCGCGGCCGATCTCGAGGATGCTTTTCAGCGGCTCCTTGTCGATCGGCAGGCCGCGGTATTCCGGCACGGAGGCGACCACCGCCTCGACGTCGGCCACTCCGCCCCACGGCAAGCGTTCGGCCAGCGTGCGGATTTCGTTGGGCGACAGTCCCAGCGCCCGCGCGATCTCGCGGATCGCCGAGCGAGCACCGAACGTGTTGTACGTGCTGATCATCGCCACGCGGTCCTCGCCGTACTTGCGGAACACGTACTCGATGATTTCGTCGCGCCGCCGCCAGCAGAAATCGAGATCGATGTCGGGCGCGCCTTTCCGCTCCGGGTTCAGGAACCGCTCGAAATACAGGTTGTGCTCGATCGGGTCCACCCGCGTGATGTCGAGCACGTACGACACGATGCTATCCGCCGCCGACCCGCGCCCCACGATCGGGATGCGGCGGCGCTTCGCCTCCTCCACGATGTCCCACACGATCAGGAAGTAGTCGGCGTAGCCCATGCTGATGATCGTATCGAGCTCGTAATCGACGCGAGCGCGCACCACGTCCGCCAGCGTGCCGTATTTCGACTCGGCTCCGCCATAGGTCACCTTCCGCAGGTAGCTTTCCGCCGTCTCGCCCGGCGGCACGGGGAACTTCGGGAACCGCACCGTGCCCAGCTCCAGCTCCAAGGTGCAATCGATCGCGATCTCCGATGCGTTCGCCATCGCAAGCTCCGCCATCGCAGCAACATCGGAAGAAGAAGATGAAGAAGAATTTAGCAGGGATGAACAGGATGAAGAGGATAAGAGGGAGGAAGCATCTTTGTTTGGTTCATCCTTATCGCTCACGTTCCGATCACTTCTGCCAGCCGCCTCCCCCTCTTCTTTCTTATCCCATTTATCCGATTCATCCCTGTTAATATTCCCCCCTCTTCCCTCTTCCCTCTTATCCTTTTCATCCTGTCCATCCCTGTTGAATTCTCCCCCGAGTTCGCTCCGCATGCGCTCGGGCGGTTTCAGCCAGCACTGGCGGCCGACGAACGCGTCCGCCGGGAGCGACTCGATCGACGTATTCGCATCGATCGCCCGCAGCACCTGGTGAATGCGGTACTGGTGCGGGTTCACGAAATGCACGTTGTTTGCCGCCACTACGGGCACCATGCGTTGCCGCACCCAACGAGCAAGCTCGATTCGCCGATGCCGCAGCTCCGCCGCGGCCCGGGCGTTCCGAGGCGTGCCGTCGTTCTCGATCGGCTGCACCTCGAAGTACACACGCGCCCGATGCCCGTGCTCCATCACCCGCTGCATCAACGCCCGTGCCGCGTCGCCACCGCCGGTCACCACCACGATCACGTTTCCGCTGGCCCCGCAGATCGCGGTGAACAGGTCGAAGTGCTCATCGAGATGGCGCGCGGTAACGATCCGGCACAGCTCCGAGTAGCCGGCGCGATTCCGCGCGAGGAACACCGCGCGGCCGGATGATGGCGTGGCTGCGCGGGAAGATGGCGGAGTCGCGGGGTGATGGTGTGGTGGGGAGGCGGGGAGATGGTGTGAGGCGGTGAGCGGCGATTCGCACACGATCTCCGCGCCGATGATCGGCTTGATACCCTCCTTGCGGCACGCCTGGTAGAACGGGATCACCCCGTAGAGGCCGTTGGTGTCGGTGATCGCAAGCGCCCGCATGCCGCGCGCCTTCGCCGCGGCCGCAAGCTCATCCACGCGGCTCGCACCGCGGAGGAACGAATAATTGCTGTGAACGTGAAGATGGGCAAACATCAGGATACAGGGATGCAGGCTACAGGCTACAGGCTACAGGCTGCAGGCTACAGCCTGCAGAGTGCAGCATCTCCGTCGACGCACAGTTCCCTCTCCCTTCATTCTAACAGACGAACTGCTCGAATTGGCCAATGAAAGCGGCGAGGAGACGAGATGACGACCGGCATGTCGGATTTCACGAGACCACCGAAGGGTGGCCTGCGGCAAGGGGTTTATCGACACCGCGCGGTGCAGACCAATCCGGCGAGTCGCGGATTGGGGCGAACTCCGCGTGGTGAGGTACCGAATGAATGACGAAGGCGCTCGAAACTCGTAGTTGGCGCCTTCCTCTTCATTCCCTACTTCACTCTCACCACGTACGGCAGCTTCGCCTTCGCGTCGTTCACGAGCCGCACCACACCGTACCACCGCGTGTTCCACGGGTGGCCATCCTCCGACCACATGATCTGCGTGACCTTGCCGTCGGGGCCGGTATGCGTCCACCAGATGGACAGCCCGAGGTCGCCGCTGGCGGGCCACGCGGTCAGCTCCATCAGCTCGTAGGGCACGAACATCTCGATGGCGGAGCCGCCG
>DATKYA010000356.1:0-6358 GCA_035528775.1 Planctomycetota bacterium
GCGAGCAGCATTCCCTGGCTCACCTCGCCGCGGAGCGTGGCGGGCTCGAGGTTTGCCACGATCACGATCTTCTTGCCCAGGAGCTTGTCGGGCGTCATGTAGGGCTTCAGGCCGGCCACGAGCTGGCGCAGCTCGCCCTCGCCCGCGTCGACCTTCAGGATGTACAGCTTGCTGGCGTTCGGGTGGTCGAGCACTTCCTTGACCTCCGCCACGCGAAGCTCGATCTTCATGAATTCGTCGAATGTGATCATGGGTGAAAGCCCCGGCGGCGGATGAAGCGTTGCCCGCCGCTTCGTCATGCCGTCTTCTGCTCGTAGTCCTTCTCCGATGGCTCCTTCACCGATTTCAGCAGCAGATCGATGATCTTCACCGAGTCGATGCCTTCGGCGTCGGCGTTGAAGTTGGTGAAGAGGCGGTGGCGGAACACGGGGATGGCGAGCTTGCGGATGTCGTCGCAGGTGACGTTGTAGCGGCCGTGGACGATGGTGCGGGCCTTGGCGCCCAGCACGAGGTATTGTGCGGCGCGGGGGCCTGCCCCCCACGAAAGCCAGTCGTTGATGAACGCCGGTGCGTCGGCCGAGCCGGGCCGGGTGGCACGGGTGAGCCGCAATGCATATTCCACCACGTGGTCGGAGATCGGCACGCGGCGCACAATCTTCTGGATCGTGAGGATGTCCGATCCGCGCAGCACCGGCCGCAGCTCGACGTCGCGGTCGTAGGTGGTGGTCTTCACGATCGTGCGCTCTTCCTCAAGACTGGGGTAGTCGACGAGGACGTTGAACATGAACCGGTCGAGCTGGGCCTCGGGCAGCGGGTAGGTGCCTTCCTGCTCGATCGGGTTCTGCGTGGCGAGCACGAAGAACGGCAGCTCGAGGTCGTAGCCGATCCCGGCGGCGGTCACCTGGTATTCCTGCATCGCCTGCAGAAGGGCGGCTTGCGTCTTCGGCGGCGTGCGGTTGATCTCGTCGGCCAAGATGATGTTGCCGAAGATCGGCCCCTGCACGAAGCGGAAGCCGCGCTTGCCCGTGGCCGGATCCTCCTCGATGATCTGCGTGCCGGTGATGTCCGACGGCATCAGGTCGGGGGTGAACTGGATGCGGCGGAAGGTGAGCTTGAGCACCCTGGCCAGCGTGCTGATCATGAGCGTCTTGGCGAGGCCGGGCACGCCGACGAGCAGGCAGTGCCCGCGGCAGAACATCGCCGTGAGGATCTGGTCGATCACCTCGTTCTGTCCGACGATGATCTTGTGAATCTCGCCCAGCAGCACTTCGCGTGCCTTGCCGAGTTGCTCGATAGCGCTGATGTCATCGGCCTTTTGCCGGTCCATTGGAGACCTCCCGGGGCGACGCCAGAATGGTGCGGATGCCGTTCATCACGGTGCGGCCGAGGGCAGGCACATGCGGCCGCGGCGTGCGACCGCGCCCGGTCGCCCGCCGGCCTGCCGCTCACTAGTCGTCTTGCAGGTTCGGGCGAGCGGTCAGGCTTTCTGAATCTTGCCCGACTTGATGCACCTGGTGCAGACGCGCATCCTGGCTGTGCCGCCGTCAATCCTGACGCGGACCTTCTGGATGTTCGGTCGGAAGCGGCGCTTCGTGATGCCGGTGATCTTCGTGCCGATCCCGCCCACTCGCTTGGGCAGACCGCGCGTGGTGATCTGGCGGCCAACCGCCGGCTTCTTGCCGCAAATGTCGCATTCTCTCATATCTGCTGACTCCTTCTAGCCAGATTATCTATACAAAACAGAACATTCTATTGTAGCCATCGGGCCGGGGGGTTGCAAGACAAATCTTCCGGCCAAGCCCGGGAGAATCGGCGTGTAAAAGATTGTCGTAAGCCAGTCAGGATGGGCCATGCCACCGCATACGGAAACCGCCATCCCATTGAAATTCGCCTTCCGGTACTGTATACTTTCCCCTCGGCCCGAACGGTCCGGCCGCCCGAGAACACCGCAACCACGAAAGGCAGCACAATGGCAAAACCAGCCCGCAAGCCCGCCGCTCCCGTCGTCCGCGTGAGCGGCATGCAAACGCCCAACGATCGTCGGGAAGCGCTCGACACCATCCTGAGGGCGTTCACGCATCCGGAGCACCTAGAACAGCACGTGGCGAAAGCGTGCTGGCGGGGATCGTACTTCAACCCCGACTACACACGGATCGCCGTGGCCGACGGCCGCGTGGTGAGCGCCGTGGTGCTGGCCCCGCGGACCATTCGCTTCGGCCCCGCACGCGTGCCGGCGATGACCGTGGGCACGGTCGCCACGCACGACCACTACCGCAAGCGCGGCTACAACTCGGTCACGATGAACGATGCCTCCGCCTACATGCAAGCCAACGGCGTGCTGGTCGCCTACCTCGGCGGCATACCCGACTACTACTACCGGTACGGTTATTATCCGTTCACCACGCGCGGCTCGGCGAAGTTCAACCGCGAGGCCGCCCGCAAGGAGATGACGCCCGCGCGGTTCCGGGTCATGCGCAAGGCCGATCTGCCGGCGGTCGCCGAGCTGTATGACAAGGCCAACGCTGCCAGCATGTGCACCGCCGACCGCCCCGCCGACCTCTGGCAGTGGCTGATGGGGGCCGGCCGCAACACTTGGTTCTTCCGGGGACCCTACATAGTTTTCGACACGGCCGGCAAGCTGTGCGGGTACTTCACGAGCCGCGACAAGCAGAACATCAACATCGGTGAGATCGTGGTCCGCGGCGACGATGCTTCCTGCCGGGCGATGCTCGGCGCGCTCGTGAGCCTGGCCAAACGCCGCGAGGTGAAGGACATCTCGCTGCCGCTTCCGTGGAACGATCCGATGGCCGTCTTCCTGCGGCAGTACGTGCCCTGCGAGTTTACGATGAACACGAACCCGACCGGCGGCTGCCTGATGAAGATCGTGGATTTCCCGCGGCTGATGGCGGCGCTCGAGCCGATGTTTGCCGAACGATGGCGTGCGGCAGACCCGAAGATCGCCGCCGCGCGGTTCATCTTCGAGTGCGAGTTGGGATCCGTGGGATTCTCCATCGCGGGCGGCGCCGTGCGCGTGGAACCGGCGGCCCGCACCAAGGTCGTCGTCCGCGTGCCCCAGCGGTGGATGTCGGGCCTGCTCACCGGCTACTACGATATCAATGAGGTCTTGCCGCGCGACGGCGTGCTCGTGCCCGACCGCCTCAAGCCGGTCCTCCGTATCCTGTTCCCGAAGCGCTGGCCGTGGGTTCACTGCGGAGACAACTATTGACGGTGAACGCTCCCGATCTGCTTGACAAGTTGGTGCAGCGAATCGAGCGGCCGTCGGCGGGCGCCGTGGCGGCATTCCTGGCACTGCTGGTGGCCGTGCCGGCTGTCGTGTTCTGGCTCACCGACGATCCCCTGTGGCGGGCGGTCATCGCGGTGGAGAGCGGCGGAAATTCCCGCGCCTTCAACCCGGCTACCGGAGCCGCAGGGATCGCCCAGATCACCCAAGCCGTCGTCGACGACTGCAACGCCATCCTGGGCCGCCGCCGCTTCACCGACGACGACCGTTGGGACACCCGGGAGTCGTTGCTGATGTTCCATATTTACGTGAACCACTGGGCGAAGCGTTACGAAAAGGAAACAGGTACCGAAGCCACCGACGATGTTCGCGCTCGCATCTGGAATGGCGGCCCCGGCGGTTACCTTTTGCCCGGAACGGTTGCATACTGGGAACGCGTGCGGGAGCACCTGTAGGTTCTGCGGGTTGCAGCGCCGCCGGTGGAAGTCGGTTGTTCGATGCCGGGAAGGACCTGAACGAGGGAGACGCTCCCGAGCCGCACAGGGCGGTGCCGGACTCGCTTCCGGCGTGGCCGCTGTGCCCTGAGGATGGAGAAGGAATGCACCTGAACTCCCCGCTGCCTTCCGAAGTCAGCAGCAGGATTCAGAGTCTGCTTCGCACCGAGGAGACGGTGCGCTTCTCGCTTGCCAGCGACCTCACACTTGACCGCAAGTTCGGCTCCAGCTACATCGCCGTCACCGACAATCACGTCGTCGTCTGCGATTCGACCACAGGCTTTGCCATCGAACGCGCCCGGATCAGGGAAGTGGGCAACGAAGAGCTGTTTGGCAGCGGCAGGCTCGTCGCGAGCATGGACGACGGCGACCATGCCCTGATATACTACACGAAGGCGGTGGTGCCGGAATTCGCGGTGCTCTGCCGCGCGATCAACGACCTCGTGCAGGGCCGCACGCCCGAGCTGCCGTCGGAGCACGAGGATGCCTACTGCCAGAAATGCGGCGCGCCGCTCCCGGAGCGAGGGGCCGCCTGCCCGCTGTGCGTGCCCAGGATGAAGATCTTCGTCCGGCTGCTCAGCCTGCTCAAACCCTACAAGGCCCGGTCGATGCTGCTCGTGACGGCAAACATCATTGCGGTGGTTTCGCAAATGGGGCCGCCGTACCTTACCAAGCTGATCGTCGACGATGTACTGCAGAAGGGGCGCCACGAGCACCTGCTCACCTGGATCGGGGCGATGCTGGTGTTCGGCGTGCTGCTGATGGCAAGCCGCTACGTGGCCAACGGGCTGAGCTGCTGGCTGGCGGCAAGGCTGGTGTCCGACCTCCGCACCGGGCTGCACGCACACCTCCAGAGCCTCCGCATGCACTACTTCAACCGCCGGGAATCGGGCGAGATCGTTGCCCGCGTGATGCACGACACCGGCGAGCTGCAGGGCTTCCTGATCGACGGCCTGCCGTACATGCTGGTCAACTCGATGATGTTCGTGGGAATCGCCGCGATCCTGCTTTCCAGCGATGCGAGGCTCGCGCTGCTGGTGTTTCTGCCCGTGCCGCTGCTGGTGGGCGGGGGAGGCCGGTTCTGGCACAAGCTCATCACCATGTTTCACAAGCGCGGCAGCCAGATGGCAACGCTCCACTCGATCCTGAGCGAATCGATCAGCGGGATCAAGGTCATCAAGGCGTTTTCGCAGGAGAAGCGGCAATCCCGATCGTTCTCCCGCACCAGCGAGTCGCTGTTCCACGTGGGATACGACATCGACCGCACGTTCATCGGCTTCTCGGAAGCTATGGGCTGGGTGATGTCGCTGGGCATCACCGGTGTGTGGTTTTTCGCGGCGCGGCGAATCGGCACGAACGACCCCACCCTCACCCTGGGCGATCTGCTGCTGTTCGTGGGCTACATCGGGCTGTTCTACGGCCCGCTGCAGTGGTGTACGGCCATCTTCCGCTGGATGACGCACGCGTTCTCGGGCGCCGAGCGGATCTTCGCCGTGCTCGACTCGCCGTCCGAGATCAACGAATCCGCCGATGCCGTCAGCCTCCCCAAAATTCGCGGGGCAGTCTGCTACAACGACGTCCGCTTCAGCTACGAACGCGGCAAGGAGATCATCAGGGGAATGTCGTTCGACATCACCCCCGGCGAGATGGTCGGCCTGGTGGGCAAGTCGGGGGCGGGCAAGAGCACGCTCATCAACCTGATCTGCCGGTTCTACGACGTCGACTCCGGACTCATCATGATCGACGGCGTGCCGATCAAGAACATCAGGCTGGCGGACCTCCGCAGCCAGATCGGGATCGTGATGCAGGACGCATTCCTGTTCAATGGCACGGTCGCGGAGAACATCGCGTTTGGCTCGCCCGATGCCACGTTTGCGGGTGTCGTCAGGGCCGCCAAGGCCGCCAACGCACATGAGTTCATCCTCGACAAGGAAGACGGCTACGATACGATGATCGGGGAGGGGGGCATCGCCTTGTCGGGCGGCGAAAAGCAGCGCATCGCCATCGCACGGGCCATCCTCTACAACCCGCCGATCCTCATCTTCGACGAGGCCACGTCGTCCGTTGACAGCGAAACGGAGGCGGCGATCCAGGACGCGACCCGCAACCTGGTGAAGGACCGCACCACGATCGCCATCGCACACCGGCTCGGCACGCTGCGTCACGCCAACCGGCTGATCGTGATCGACGATGGCAGGATCGTCGAAGTCGGCACGCACGACGAGCTGCTTGCGATGGGCGGAATCTACGCCAATCTCGTGCGCGTCCAGACCGGGCTCAACCAGCTTCTCACGCACACTTGGGGCTGATTTCGATGGAAACAGACGCGAAAAGATTCAGGCTCGTATGCAAGAAGGACCGCGTGGCGATGCTTCCCGCCGACGGCTCGCCCGACCTGCCGGTGCGTGTTGCCTGGGCTCGGCCGATTCACGGCAGAGGCGCGGAAATCTGCCTCCTCGACGAACACAAGCGCGAGATCGCTATGCTCCCCGGCCTCCACTGCCTCGATCCCGAATCGCGCCGAATCGCCCAGGACGAACTCGCCAAGCGATACCTCATCCCCCGGATCATCCGCATCATCCGCACCGACGCATACTTCGGCAACCGCTACTGGTTCGTCGTC
>DATKYA010000357.1:0-2631 GCA_035528775.1 Planctomycetota bacterium
GACGATCGCCAGCGAACGCGACTTCTACGATATCCTTCCCTACCTCGCCTACGAGAATCCGCACGACCAGACGCTTCTCGCCAGCTACCAGGGCACGGACTGCCTGCTCGGCGAGCTGATCTGGGGCGGCGGCCTCGCCACTGCCGCCGACGACCGCCTCGGCGTCTTCGTCCCGCAGGCCGCGCTCCTCTCGGCCGACGAGCTGGCACATCGAATCGTCCACGTGTGGAACCCTACCCGTAAGCCGATCGCGTCGGCGGTCAGCGTCGCCTGGCCCGACGGCAGCACGGCCAGCCAAGCCGTGACGGTGCCCGCAAGGAAAGCATTGATCGTGGAATTCAGAAAGCAGGCGTGAACGCGGAAGCACGGACACGCATGGTTGCAGGGGCGAACCTTGTGTTCGCCCTTCCGGTGAGTAGTGCGCCTTCCCAATGTGGTGGAAAGCGGCACGCCTGTACAATACAATGGAAGGTATCGCGGCAAACATGCACGAGGGCGGACACAGTGTTCGACCCCCTACGACCGCTAATGGATCAAACTCGAAGGTTCGGCCCCACGATATGAGCATGAAGTATTCCGCCGTCATCTTCGATCTGTTCGGCACGCTGGTGGTCACGTTCTCGGCGACGGAATACCGGACGCTGCTGAAGGAGATGGCGGCAACAGTGGGTGCGCCCGCGGACGACTTCTCGCGGCTGTGGCTCGAAACATCCGACCAGCGATGGTCCGGCTCGTTTCGCACCATCAATGCAAACGTGGAGCACATCTGCCAGGTACTGAACCTCGCGCCCGATCCCGCCAGGGTGCAGCAGGCAGTGGCCCTGCGGTGGCCGGTGGTGAAGCGGTCGATTCAGCCGCGAGACGACGCGGTAGCCACGCTGTCGCGCCTGAGGGAGGCAGGCTGCAGGATCGCCCTCATCAGCGATTGCTCGGCCGAAGTGGCCGAATACTGGCCCTGCACGCCGTTTGCCGAGTTCATCGACGTGCCGATATTCTCCTGTACGGCAGGCGTGAAGAAGCCCGATCCCCGCATCTACAGGCTGGCGTGCCAGCGGCTGGGGGTGGAACCGCACGAATGCGTCTACGTCGGTGACGGCGGCAGTTGTGAGCTTTCGGGCGCCGCTCGCGTGGGAATGCATCCCGTCCTCATCCGCGTGCCTGAAGAGGCGGACGACGCGCACCGCGTGAACGGCGAGGAATGGAACGGCACGCGGATCGTGCGGCTCGGTGATCTTGTTGCACTTGTTCTGAACGGAGCCGGGTAATGGCAGGAAAGATCGTGAATCTCAGTTCTTCCGAACGCGCATTTGCAGAGGCTCGCACGCTGATCCCGGGCGGGGTGAACAGCCCTGTCCGTGCGTTCGCAGCCGTCGGCGGCCGACCGCCGTTCATCAAGTCCGGCAGCGGCAGCAGGATCACCGACATCGACGGGAACTCGTACATCGACTACGTGTGCTCGTGGGGCCCGCTGATCCTGGGGCATTGCGACGCCGACGTCGTCGCCGCGATCAAGTCGGCTGCTGACCTCGGTTCCAGTTTCGGCGCACCCACGCTGGGCGAGATCGAGCTGGCCCGGATGATTACGCAGGCGTATCCGTCCATCGAGCGAGTCCGGCTGGTCAACTCCGGCACGGAAGCGACGATGAGCGCGATCCGCGTGGCCCGAGGGTTCACCGGCCGGCGGATGATCGTCAAGTTCGAAGGCTGCTATCACGGCCACGCCGACGGCCTGCTGGTGAAGGCCGGCTCGGGCGCGGCCACCTTCGGCACGCCTACCAGCCTCGGCGTGCCCGACGACTACGCCAAACTCACCGTCTGCCTGCCGTTCAACGACATCGACGCGGTCGCCCGCACGTGCGATTCGATCGGCCGCGACATCGCGTGCATCATCGTGGAGCCTGTCGTGGGCAATATGGGCGTGGTGCCGCCGAAGCCCGGTTTCCTCGAAGGCCTGCGCGAGATCACCGCGCGGCACGGGATCGTGCTGATCTTCGACGAGGTGATGACCGGCTTCCGCCTGGCCTACGGCGGAGTGCAGGAGCTGTTTAGGATTCGGCCCGACCTGACGACGCTGGGCAAGATCATCGGCGGCGGGCTGCCCGTGGGCGCGTATGGCGGCCGAGCTGAGATCATGGACTGCGTGGCACCGGCCGGCAAGGTCTACCAGGCCGGCACGCTGTCGGGCAATCCGCTCGCGGTCGCGGCCGGACTGGCAACGCTGCGGAAGCTGCGGCAGCCATCCTTCTACGATAACCTTGAGCGAGCGTCCAGCCGGCTGGCCCAGGGGCTGGAATCAGCTTTCCGGTCGGCTGGCGTCAGCGCCTGCATCAACCGCGTCGGCTCGATGATCTGCCCGTTCTTCACCGGCGGACCGGTCACCGACTACGCCGGCGCAAGCCGCGCCGATACGAGCCTATTCGGGCGGTTTTTCGGCGGGATGCTCGTCCGCGGCATCTACCTTCCCCCATCGCAATTCGAAGCCTGGTTCGTCTCTGCCGTTCATTCCGACGCCGACATCGATGAAACCATCGCCGCCGTTGCGGAAGCGGCGAAAGGATGACGGATGACAGGATGGCAGGATGACCGAAGCATTGAAGGCAAGAAGAAACGCTCAACGCTCAACATTCAACT
>DATKYA010000358.1:0-2131 GCA_035528775.1 Planctomycetota bacterium
CGTGCTGGTGTTTTCCACCTCTTCCGCTTCGTCGTATTCGTGTTCGTCCATGTCGACGGCGGCGGCTTCGGTGGTGGTCATCTCGAGGTCGGCATCTTTGAGGATACCGTAGCGTTTGGCCTTGGTGCAGAGGCTCTTGCGGCTGATCTTGCCCATGCGGGACGCGGCGGAGATGTTGTTGCCGCAGCGCTGGAGGAGCGCGGTGATGTAGTCCTTCTCCCATTCGGCGCGGGCTTCGTAGAAGGGCATATCGGTGAGGCGCGTACGGCGGGGGTTGCGGGCCACCTTCTCGTTCAGGGTAGGGAAGTCGGCCAGGGTGATCAGCCGGCGGGCGTCCTTCGGCAGGGTGCTGTCGGTCATGTAGCACGAGCAGACGGCGGCGACGATCATGTTCTGGAGCTCGCGGACGTTGCCGGGCCAGGAATAGCGCATCAGTTTCTGCATGACTTCGGGGTCGATGTCGACGTTGCTCACGCCCAGCTCGTGCGATGCATGCTCAAGGAAGCTGCGGGCGAGCTGGGGCACGTCGCTGATCCTTTCGCGCAGGGGCGGCAGCTTCACGACGATCGTGTTGAGGCGGAAGAAGAGGTCTTCGCGGAAGGTCTTGTTTCGCACGGCCTGCTGGAGGTTGGCGTTGGTGGCGGAGACGATGCGGACGTCGACGGCGACGTCGGCGGTGCTGCCGAGCGGGCGGATCTTGCGTTCCTGGAGCACGCGCAGCAGCCGCACCTGCATGGCGGGGTGGATCTCGCCGATCTCGTCGAGCAGGAGGGTGCCGCCGTCGGCCTGCTCAAAGAAGCCCTTGTGGGCGGCGGAGGCTCCGGTGAAGGCTCCTCGCTCGAAGCCGAACAGCTCGCTCTCGAGGAGTGTTTCGGGTACGGCGGCGCAATTGATCGCCACAAACTGCTTGCTGCACCGCGGGCTGCGGGCGTGGATCGCCTTCGCGATCAGCTCCTTGCCCGTGCCGCAGTCGCCCTGGATGAGCACCGGGGCGTCGATCTTCGACATCTTCTCCACCAGGTCGAATATCTTCAGCATTTCGGGATCTTGCGAAACGATGCCTTCAAAGTCCATTGTAGTGCTCCCGGGGACGGGGTTAAGTGTTCAAAGTTGAGAGTTCAAAGTTCAAAGTCAGGAGCTCGCAGCTCGTCGTTGCTCAGTGGACCAAGTGGACGAAGTGGACCAAGTGGACCAAGTGGACCAAGTGGACCGGGTACCGCTGACGGTTGCCGGTCTTCTTCATCCCATCATCCCGTCCTCCCGTCATCCCGTCACGGCTGTATCCCCGCCAGCAGTGCCTTGGAGTTTTCAACTTCCTGGTCGACTACGGCGAAGAAATCGGCGATGTTCCACTTGCGCTGGCCGAGCCATGCGTTGAGGGACTGGCTGATGGTGACCCGTTCGTAGCTGCCGCTGCACCGGAAGCCCTTGGCCTTGCAGAGGCTGTTGGCAAACTGAAGCACGCCGATAAGGGCATCGCTCTCGCAGGCTGCGGGTGCGTGGTGCTCGCGGATTTCGGAGACGAGGGTGCGCGGGAAGTTCCACCTGTTGGCCAGCCATGCCCCCATTTCGCCGTGCGTGGTATTGAGGATGTCCTTCTCCACGCGGTCGTAGGAGAGCTGCTTGTCTCTCGCCTTGGAGATGATGGCCGTGGTGTGCTCGGCAGTGTAGCAGGCGAGAACGAGTTTGCCGAGGTCGTGCAGGAGGCCGAGGTCGAATGCCGCTTCTGAATCGATGCCGCGGCATTTCTTCGCGATGCTCTTGCACAGGCAGGCGGTGAGCAGCGAGTGCTTCCAGAACCGCTCCTGGCTGAACGCGCTGCAGTTGACCAGCCCCTTGAAGGCGGACGGAAGCGACGTGCTCACCGCCACGCTGCGGATCACTTTGAATCCGAGCAGGCTCACGGCCTGCTGGACGGTCTTGACCGGGCTGGCCAGCCCGTAGTAGGCGGAATTGACCAGCCGCAGGATGCGTGCCGCCGTGGCAGGATCACGCTTGATCGCGTCGCCCACCTGCCCAGCCGAGATCTTCGGATCGTCCACCATTACGGCAATCTGCCGGGCCAACTGCGGCATCGTCGGCAAGCACACGATCCGTTCGACCACGCCCTGAAGGTCTGGCTTGCTGAGAA
>DATKYA010000359.1:0-3531 GCA_035528775.1 Planctomycetota bacterium
GCATCGCCATCGGTGGCAACCACATGCAGCCCCCTGCCAAAGAGGGCGGCCTCCTTTACGCTCGGCAATTGCTCGATTTCGTCGATCACGTCGTAGGGGCATTCGCAGGCTACGTCGAGCACCTCCTCCTTCATGTACTGCGTCTTCAGTTCATCGGGGCTGCCGCCGGCGATCAGCTCGCCGCGGTAGATGAGGCTCAGGCGGTCGCAGTATTCAGCCTCCTCCATGTAGTGCGTGGTGACGAAGATGGTGACGCCCTTGCCGGCAAGCTCGTAGATCACTTCCCAGAACCGCCGCCTGCTGATCGGATCGACGCCGGAGGTCGGCTCGTCAAGAAACACGATGGGCGGCTCGTGGAGGATCGCGCAACCCAGTGCGAGCCGCTGCTTCCACGCGCTCGACAGCGTGGCGGTGCGGTCGCCCCGATGCTCGCGCAGCCCCGCCATCTCGAGCACCCACTCCTTCCGTTCAGCCTTCCGCTCCGGCGGGATCGTGTAGATGCCGCTGTAGAAGTCGATGTTTTCCTCCACGCTCAGGTCTTCGTAGAGGGAGAACCTCTGGCTCATGTAGCCGATGCTGGCCTTGATCTTCTCGGGCTCGCGTCGGAGGTCGAAGCCCGCCACGGTGCCGCTGCCGCCAGTCGGGGCCAGGATGCCGCACAGCATGCGGATGGTGGTCGATTTCCCCGCTCCGTTCGGCCCGAGGAACCCGAAAATCTCGCCCGCAAACACCTCGAAGCTGATCCGGTTCACGGCAACGAAACCGTCGAATCGCCGCTCGAGTTCCCTGACGACAACCGCCTTCTGACGTTCAGCCTCGTTCATCACGCCGCTCCTCATCAGGAGGCGGTTCCGCTGCCTGGGCGGACGCACGTGCCTGGCCATCTTGCTCCGCTCGCGACAGCACCGACACGAATACGTCCTCGAGGGTCGGCTCCACGCGGCGCTCGTCGGTGATCCGGACGCCGGCACCGGAGAGGATGGCCTTGGCCTCGGCGGCGGTGGAGTCCGGGGTTGGCGTCACGATGTGGATCCGGTCGCCGAACAGCCCGATGGAGTCCGCCTTGACGCGGTGTCGCAACGCGCCCATCGCCGCGCGGGAATTGCTGGTGACGAACTGGATGATGGCGCCCTGCATCAGGTTCTTCAGCTCGTCGGGGGTGCCGCTCATCATCAGCTTGCCCTTGTGGATCAGGCCAACGCGGCCGCAGCGCTCCGCCTCATCCATGTAGGACGTGGCGATGAAGATCGTCACGCCCTCGCCCAGGAGCTGATAGATGATCCGCCACAGGTCGCGCCGCGACACCGGGTCGACCCCGCTGGTCGGCTCGTCGAGAAACAGGATCTTCGGCGTGTGGACGAGCGCGCAGGCCAGCCCGAGCTTCTGCTTCATCCCGCCCGACAGGTTGCCGGCAAGACGATCGACGAACGGCTCAAGATTGCTGAACGCCAGCAGCCGCTTGATCGTGCCGGGCCGGGCCGCCGCCGGCACCGTGTAGATATCGGCGTAGAAGTTGATGTTCTCCATCACCGTCAGGTCGGGGTACAGCCCGAACCGCTGGCTCATGTAGCCGATCGACTCCTTGATCGCTTCGGCATCGCGCACGGTATGGAGGCCCGCCACCCACGCGTTGCCCGCCGTAGGGTCCATGATCGAGGTGAGTAACCGGATGGTGGTCGTCTTGCCGGCGCCGTCCGGGCCGACCAGCCCGAATATCCCGCCCTCGGGCACTGCCAGTGTGAGGCCGTCCAACGCGTGGACGTACTCGTGCTTCCGCAGTTTGAACGTCTTCACGAGGTTTTCGGCCCGTATGGCTTCCATCAGTCCGGTGCTCCGGAATCCTGTTCCAGCGGCACGATTTCGGCGTCCGCGGGCATGCCGGCCTTCAGCTCCATCCGCGGGTTGTCGATGTCGATCTTGATGCGGTAGACGAGCTTGACCCGTTCCTTCTGGGTCTGGACGGTCTTCGGTGTGAACTCCGCCTCCGATGAGATGAAGGCTATGCGGCCTTCGTAGGCTTTGCCGGGGTAGGAATCAGTGGTGACGCGTGCCTTCTGGCCCAGCCTCACACGGCCGAGATCCGTTTCGTTGATGCAGGCGCGCAGCCACACGTGAACGAGGTCGCCGATGGTCACGACGGGCGTGCCGGGAGCGGCGTACTCGCCAGGCTCGATGTTCTTTGAGATCACAACGCCGGTAAGCGACGACCCGATAGTGGCGTAGCTGAGCCGGAGCTGTGCAATGGCAAGCGACTGCTGTGCCTGTTCGAGCCTGGCCTTCGCCTGTTGGATGGTCTCAATGCGAGGGCCTTCGACGGCGAGCGACAGCCGTTGGAGGGCTGCGTCGAGGGCGGCTCTGGCCTGGGCGATCTGCTCCCACCGCGGCCCCGCCAAGGTCAGCTCGAGCGCGGCTTCCGCCTCGCGCACGTCTGCCCGGGCGCTCTCGTAGTTCGCACGGGTCACGTCGAACTCGCGCGACGAGATGACGTCGCGCTCGTACAGCTTCTGCTGGCGGTCGTAGTCGAGTTTCCAGCGCTCGAGGTCGGCCCGGGTGCTGGCAACGCGTGCCCCTGCCTGTGCGATTTCCTCGGGACGCGAACCGTTCTCCAGTTCCTCCAGCCGCTTCAGGAGTTGGTTGGCCGTGGCTTCGGCTTCGCGGATTTCCTGGGGACGCGATCCGTTCAACAACTGATCGAGCGCGGCCCACGCTTCCTGGGCGGCGGCTTTCCGCGCCGCCGCGTCGTCCTTCAGCTCGGCATCGTCCAGCCGGGCAATCAACTGCCCTTGGCTCACCATGTCGCCTTCGTCCACCGCGCGCGATACTACCAGGCCGGGAATCCGGAAGCTGGCCTCCACGTCGGTTATCTCGATGTTGCCGGAAACCTTGATCAGCGCGATGGACTTGCGGGAACGATTCATCACGATGACGGCCGCAAGGCCCGCCACCGCCAGGACGACCAGCGCAATCACAATCACCTTCCGCACCGGCTTCTCCCTCTCAGCACGTGCCACTCCAGCGTCACAGGCCCCGTAGCCCCGTCACGCACGGCCTGGTCAGCTTGGGGCGCATTGTCCCTCACGTCTATGATCGTCACGCATCGACACTGGAGAAATCAAAACGTGCACGTGGCAGAGCAGCGGGTGCTTCAAAGACGGATGCCGCAGGCGGATTTCGTGAAAATGCCTTCCGTCGCGTGCTTTTCGTCTGCCTTTTCGCCTGTTTTTTTCCATTGAATGGCCAATGCTTGCATGGTAGAATGGTAGGTTTGGCCGATTCCGCCAGCGGATGTGCCGTCTTCTCGCACGGAACAGGCCAACCAGCCGCAAGGGAGCTTTGATGCCCATCACCATCGATAACCCGCTGATTGTCCAGAGCGATCGCACACTGTTGCTCGAGGTGGACAATCCGCGCTATGAGGACGCTCGGGATCAGTTGGCTCGATTCGCCGAGCTTGAGAAAAGCCCGGAACACATACATACGTACCGGATTTCCACGCTCTCCCTGTGGAATGCCGCCGCGGCAGGCCTGACG
>DATKYA010000360.1:0-2885 GCA_035528775.1 Planctomycetota bacterium
CGGGGCCGAACCAGCCGTCCGACCACAGCCCGTCGCGCAAGAACGCGGTGAAGTAGTTGATCGAGATCATCGTGCCGAAGCCGTATTCGCAGTCCTGGTAGAAGAACGGGCCGGCTTCCACTTCCTTGCCGAGCTTGCGGGTGGAGGCGTCCGTCGCGACGGCGACCGAAGCGGTTGCACGCATCAGGTCTTCGAAGAACGGCGTTTCGCTGCAGACGCCCGGCAGGCCAACCAGTTCGGTGAGGCCGACGCTGCGCCACTCGTGGGCGGTGAAATCCCAGTTGATGCCGTGGGCCTCGCCGTCGGTAACCTCCAGTTCGAGAGGGAGCGGCGCGAACGCCTTGTCGGCGATCTCGCTGATTGCCTTGTAGGACAGGATGATGAAGTCGCGGTCGGCGCCGGGGGCTACGGTCCAGTGCGTCTTGTCGAGGGCGTCGGATGGTTTGCCGGGAAGGCGCCAGTGGCGTTGAGCGAAGTTGAGATCGATGCTGACGGCGATGACGTGCTGGGTGAAGCCTGCCTGACGGCAGTGGTCGGCGATCGCCTGGACGTACTTGGCGAATCGCTCGCGGGTGGGGGTGTCGGCGAGGTTGACCGGACGACTGTCATACCATGGGCCTTCGCGTTTCACCGGGCCCATGAAATCGTGGGCGTAGGAGCCGGGGTTGATGCGGTAGTCGCATTCGCCCTTGTCGTTGCGGATGACGGACTCCGGCCGCTCCTGCACGAGCCAGTCGGGAACGCGCCCGCCGAAGGTCGGCAGCACGAGCTTCACCCTGTAGCCGTTGTCGATGGCGAGCTTCATCATCCTGTCGAACGCGGCGAACTCGAACCTGTCCTTCTGCGGCTCGATGAAGTCCCACCGGAGCACGGGGTCCTTGAAGACGAGATGCGTGACCCCGAGCATCTGGCCTTTCTTGAGCTGGTAGCGGATGTCGAGGTCCTGCATCGTGTTCCAGATGTGCTCGCGGAAATCGGCGGGGGGCTCGATGTTGGTGCGCCAGCCGATCTGGACGCCGAGCTGCCGCTGGTATTCGCGAACGGGGTCGTCCCAAGGCTTGCCGGTGATGGTTTGGGTTTTGAGGCCGGCCTTGTCGGCGCGCTCGACGAGGGCAGCGTGCGCGCGTTCGTGGCGCGCGGTGACCGCGGTATAGTGATCGAGGACCTGTCGTGCGAGCGGGCCCAGCTCGGTACGGATGAAGGCGAGGTCGCCGGCGGCGGTGCGGTCATCGCCTATGTCGAGCGCCTGCATCAGCGAGGAGCCGGCGTAGTCGATGGGCCTGATGGCTTCGTACAGCCGGAGGTTCTCGCGGTCGATCTTCTCGACGGCATCGATGGCGGACGGCAGCACGCGGCGGCCGGATGGCCCGTCGTCATACAGGACGAAGTTGCGGACGTCGTGGGTCTTCCACATGGTGATGCCGAGGAGCATGCGGACCTGCTCGATGTCTTCGAGCAGGCGCATCGTATCGGCTCGCAGCGATCCGGCGGTTGCAGGGGGCGGCGCCGGTTCGGCCGCACGTGTGAATCGCGGGACGGCCAGCGCGAGCGCGGCCGCACAGCAGATTAGTATCGTTCGCACGCGGATCATGACTGTGTCCTTTCCTTGTAGAGACGTGCCGGTGGCACGTCTCAGACGCCCCGCCGGGGCGTCTCTACGTCTGCCGTCAACCAATGACGTACACGTGGTGCCTGACGGCCTTGAGCGAATCGGTCGTGGTTGTGGTGCCGGCGAGGACGTCGCGCACGGGCAGCATGGCGCCGAGAGGGAGCTTGGTTTCGCTGAACGCCCAGAAGACCTGCTTGCCGTCGCAGCGGTAGGTCACGCCGGCATCGCGGGGCAGGATTTCGCGGTTGCGCATCAGGTCGTTCACTTCGTTGAATGCCCGGAGCAACGAGATGTGCCAAGCGGTGGGGGAGTCGTGCTCGCCGCGATTGCCCGAGTAGTGGAAGCTGAGGCAATCCTTCTTGATATCCCAATGGATGGCCCACATCATTCGGAAGGCGAGGCCACGGAAGAAGACGTCGGCGGGATCCAGGCCGGCCTTCTCGAGTGCGGGCGCGTCGAAGTTGCAGATGCACTCGGTCCAGATCGGGAGCGTGTCGATGCGTTTCACGACGTCGGGGCCGTGGCGGTGAATGCCGAACACGCCGAGATCCTCGGTGCAGTAGTCGTAGCCGATCTTCTGCATCTCGGTCATCAGGTCGAGGTGGGCGCGGTATTCGGACAGGATTCTCGCGGGCGGCTCGACGTCCGGACGGTGGTTGCCGAGCAGCTCGGTCTGGTCGGACGTGGCGCCCGCTTGCGAGCCTTCCATCGTGTTCTGCACCCAGTGAAACTTGTCGCTCGACAGGTTGAACGAGCTGTCGAGGAAGATGCCTTCGAGGCCGACGCTATCGTGCGCGTAGCCCCACCGTTTCAGCCAGTAGTCGCGGACGACCGGGTCGCGGAGGTTCATCACCGCGAAGACCGGGGTGTAATGGTCGGACTCGATCATGCGTGTGGGATTGCGGACCCACGGCTCCTTGGCGTCCTTCAGGGCTTCCATGATCGAGCCTTCCTTGGGAAGGAAATCGATGCGCTTCTGCCGGCCGTTATGCTTGTCGAGGATGACGGTGAGCGTGGAGACGGAGGTGTTGCCCCACATCTCGACTTTCGCGTCGGCGGCCTGTGCGGCCCGGCAGAACGCGCGGAGCTTGTCTTCGCCGACGGTGTCGGCGACCTTGTAGTCGACGGTGCAGCACATGTTGCTGACGCCCCAGGTGTTCATGTTGTTTTCGAAGTGATTGGCGAGGCCGATCTTGCGCATGCCGATCTCGAGGAGCTTGGGCAGGCCAAGCTCGCGGTAGCGGTCGATGTCGGGTTCCAGCCACTCCTCGATCTG
>DATKYA010000361.1:0-3690 GCA_035528775.1 Planctomycetota bacterium
CGCACGGGCAACGTGCTTGCGTTGGCGGCATAGCCGTGCTATAGTCATACCGTTTTCTGCAAAACTGCAGGAGCTGAGACCATCATGGTACCGTTCAGATTCAGTCTGCTCAGTCTGCTCATCCTGATGCTGAGTGCCGGCGCCGGCTCGGCGATGGACGGCATTGCCATCTCGACCCGCTACACGCTGGAGAAGGCCAATAGTGTTCATTTCCCGCGGTTCGGAAACCTGATCCGTTACGACATCGAGAACGACGCGGTGGTCAAAACCACCCCGATCTACACGGGCGGCGACGCGGGCTTTGTCTGTATCAGCCCGATGGGCGACCGCATTGCGTTTACGAAACGAGATGGCTCGATTGTCGTGATGAGTATCAATGGCGGCGAGCCGACGGCGCTGTTGAAGATTCAGTCCGGCGTGAGAGGAGACATGGGCCTTGAGCGTGCCGTCCCCCTGCTTCAATGGCCTTACGGCACGGACGGGAAATGGATCTACTATATCGATGTTCCGGGTGAATTGCGGCGGGTGCATGTGGATACCAGGGCAACGGAGTTCGTCGTCCGCTTCAACAGGGAGACCAATGAGTTCGGCCTCTCCCTTTATGCGCGCAAAAATTTCGGAACCTTCACCTGCCGTCCGGCGGAATCAGTCGCCCCGATCTACGACATTAGCCGGGGCGACGGGGACCTGTACTCCGCGCCGACGTGGACCGAGGACGGGTCCTGCGGTGTAAGTGTCTCGCCGGACGGAACACTGGTCATATGCAACAATAACGGTCACAATCTGGGCCGGATCTCGGACACCGACGCGAAACTGAAGACCAAGTTCACGATCAACCAGTGGGCCGGTGCTCCAAGCGATGGGGCCAACCAGTGGCAGTTCTTCCGATGGTCTGTGAACAGCCCGGATTGGATCGCCGTCAGCCAGGGCAAGAACATGGGCTTCGGCGGTGCTCCTTGGGACATTGACTGGACCAACGCGGTTCTGTACAGCCCGTTCGGCGCGGGGAAGCAGATCCAGCTCACCCAAAACGAAAAGGGTCAGCACGACATTGCGGGCGGCCTGTGGGTGGCCGGTATTCCGCTCGATTTCGCCCTCGGATTGCATAGCGGCAAAGCGCCCTTCCAGCCGCCGTTTCCCCGTGATCGGATGACCGGAACGTGGGCGTGGGACTACGGCGACGGGACGCAGGGGAAGGACGGCACGCACACCTATACCAAGGCTGGCGAGTATGCGGTCAAGGCCACGCAGGGTGAGGACGTGCGGTATGGCAGAGTCGTGGTGAAGGAATCGCGCGCTCCCCTCGCGAACGTCAGCATGCTGAGCCCGCGGCGCTTGCTGGTGCTGTTCGACGAACCCGTGCAGATCGAGAAGGGCGGCGCAACGGCCTCGCTGAAGTCGGGGAGGGCGGCAAAAGGGTGCAGGCTGCTCGAGAATCCCAGACAGTTGCTGATCGAACTGGAAGTAACACTGGTGGCCGACGACGCCGTGACCTTGCGCGGGGTTGTGGACTGTGCCCAGAAGCCAAACGCCGTGACGGCTCCGCTGGCCGTCAAGTGGGGCGGCCGGCCCGCCAACGACGACAAACTGGTGTTCCGCTGGGAGAGCGCGGATGCCCACAATCGCATCCTGGTCGAGAAGGACACGCGATCCGAGGTGTGCCGCATCTTTCCCCGCGAGAACGCCCGTTTCGGCCGGAATGGCATTCTCCGGCTCAAGGGTGGGACGGCCTTTGTCTCGGGGTGGAACGGAGAGCCTTCTCGCCGGATCATGCACATGGTGCGGCAGCACAATGCCATGACGATGGAGGTGGTGGTTCATCCCGCGCCACTTCAGCAGGGGACGCCGGACGATCCCGCGGGGATTTTCGGCCTTTCGCAAAGCTGCCAGATCGTCCAGGAGGGCGGCGAACTCGTGTTCCGCTATACGGGGGGCGGGGAACTCACCCGCGTGTCCCTTGGCAAGGTGGCGGATGAAACACCGCAGCATATCGTGGTCGCCTGCCGGCCGGGCAAGATCGTCTGCTATCGGAACGGGAAGATGGTGGCGGAGCAAGCCGGGGATATCTGCCGTAACCTTGGCGGGAACTGGTCGCCGGGCGACATACAACTGGGCGTGGCTCCAAACTCCAAGCTCAAGTGGACCGGGGGAATAGAGGGCGTCGCCCTTTATGCCCGATACCTTGATGCCGCGGAGGTCGGGCAAAACTACGCCGCCTTTGCCGCGAAGTTCCAGACGCGAAAGGTGGTGCCCCGGGTGGAGGTGCAGGCAACGCTGCTGGCGATCACCGAGACGCCGCGTCCCATCGAGATTGCCCCGTACCGCGAAGCCCTCGTGGTCTACGAATACGAAGTGGAGAAGGTGATGAAGGGGACGCTCAAGCCCGGCAAGATTCGCGTGGCGCACTTCGGCATTTTGAACGGCAAGAGCGTGCCCGTTGCGCAGATTAAGGTCGGCGCGTCGGGCCGGCTCGCGCTGGAGGCATTCTCCGACCATCCGGAACTGGAGTCGATCACCCTGCGCGACACGCTGCCCGAGGACTTTGAACAGAAGCTCTGGGTGGAAGCGGAGTGATCCTTCGCGGCACTACTTGACGAAGATGACGGTTCCTGGAGCACCACCCCCGATGAAGAGCGTCAAGCAGCCGCTGCCGGCATTGGGCGAGGGCATTCCGGCCCAGACGGCTCAACGTCGCCGCCGAAGTTAGCGAGTAAGGTTCGGGACAAAGATGCGCCGCTTCGAGGAAGCCTGGTGGTGTTGCCTGCACCACGGCGGCCTGGCGCTGGTGCAATACGCGCGTCACGCGGCGACGCTGCGGGAGAACGCCATCCATGTCAATCTGCTGGTGCCGGGAACCTACCGGCTGGCGCTGCCCGGAGGCCGGGAAGCGGAGGTCCGGATTTCGACGGAGTATCCGGCGCGCTCCGAGGCGGTCCTTTCGGCGACCGCAGTGCCGGAAGGCGTTTCGCTGCGGCTGCGCGTGCCCGGCTGCGTGAGGCGCCCGGCCGTCACGGCCCTGCACGCGTCCTGCCGGAAGAACTTGATCCTACGCATTTTACTGTTGACAACCACTACGGGTGCTGCTATATTGCTTTCACCTTGGAAGTGGAATAGGAGGTTTCGCATGCAACGTGCCGGCAGCAACGGGTATCATCAGATCGGGGCGGTCCTCGGCCGCGAATGGCTGCGCGGGACGTGGCAGGCCGGTCGGCAGTGTCCCTCGCACGCGGAACTGCAGCGGCGTTTCCAGACCACGGAAGTGACGATTCAGCGCGCCATGCATGTGCTGGCGCGGCAGGGCTTCATCGAAACGCACCTCCGCCGCGGGCGGTTCCTCGCCGCGCGCCCGCCGCACGAGCACCAGTACGGCCTCGGCTTTCTCGGCCACCCGGCCGATATCGGGCCGGCGTGGTCCCGGTTCAGCCTGGCGCTGTTTGTGGCAGCCGACGCGCTGAGTGAGGCTGGCCCCTGAAATCTGCAACACAGGAGAACCGACCATGACGGGACACAGGATGACAATGAAATAAACAAGTGGTGCGCTGGTTGCAACGCATGAATGAACGGATTCCTGCAGGCACACGATGATGAAAACAAAGAACAAGGAGAATGACCATGACCGCATACAAGAACGTGACACTATCCACACCGCTGCTGAGCCGCTCCCAACTGGAATTCCGCCTCGGGCTGGTG
>DATKYA010000362.1:0-2473 GCA_035528775.1 Planctomycetota bacterium
AAGGACATCGAGGCGGGACGCAACGTGAAGCCGGTCGTGCGCGCGGCGGCCGTGATGCTGCACGACGGCGGCCCGGCGGCCGAGTATCTCGCCTTCCTCGCGGCGGAAGGCTGGCCGCTGGGGCTGCTTGACGATCGCGCGAAGGAGGACATCGTGCGGCAGTTCCTCACGGTGAAGCTCGTGGTTCGCCCGGAGTACCCGCTTGGCAAGGGGTACCCTAGGTTCAGGGCGATCTGGAGAACGGGGGAGTCCACCGTGCTGCGGTTCGGGCTCCGCACGTACCTGATCCTCGATGGCAAGATCATTGAACGAAACGAGCGTCCGGCGATCATCGGCCAGAACAAGGGCCTTCACGAATTCGGCGCCCGCGCCCGCGACGTGGTCAACAAGCTAGGCCGCCACACGATCCAGGGGAAGGCGGAGGTCGAGCTTGTCGAGTTCGTGACCGATGGCAGGTTCGAGGCGCGCGAGCAGCCGGGATGGAAGACGATGCTCGAGACCCAGGCGGCGGAGTTTGCGGTGCGGGATGACCTTCCGCCCGATTTCCTCCAGGCGAAGGTCACGCCCGAGCTGCAACGGAAACTCGCTCAATGCGCCTTCACCCTCACACCAAGGGACCACACTTCCGGCGATTGGCGGAAGGATGGCGCCCACGTCGTTATCAAGAACATCGAATACCTCTCGGTCGATCCGCCGTTCCCGGTCGACCTGGCATACAGCAAGCGCTGGATCGACGTGGCAACCGGCAGGGAATGGACGGAAGGATGGGTCGTAATCCTCAAGGGCGAACAGGTCAATCAATCCCTCGTTCCTCCCCGATGGGTCGCCGACGGCCTCCCCCCCGGCAAGCACAGCTTCACGTTCCGGGTGATCTTCGAGCCGAACTTCGACGCGGCGCTGGGGAATCCGGATCTGGAGGCCTACTGGCCGCTGCCCATCGAGCTGCCGCCGGTGAACTATGAGATCGAGGTGACATCGCCGAAGACGGAGTGAAGGCTGGTTTCGGCGGATCAAGTGGACAAAGTGGACCAAGTGGACGCTGTGGACAGAATTCGATCAGCGCCTCCCCACGCTGTGATACTCGAATCCCATCTCCCGCATGATCTCCGGCTTGTACATGTTCCGGCCGTCGATGATGATGGGGTGTTTCATCAGTGATTTCACGCGCGGGAAGTCGAGCGATTTGAAATGATCCCATTCGGTCATGACGAGGGCGGCGTTGGCGTCCTGCACGCAGTCGTAGGGGTCGGCGCAGTACTGGACGCCAGGAAGGATTTCGCGGGCGCGTGCCATGGCCTGGGGGTCGAACGCCTTCACGGCAGCTCCTTCGGCGAGGAGCGCCCGGATGCAGTGGATGGCCGGTGCTTCGCGGATGTCGTCGGTGTTGGGCTTGAAGGCGAGGCCCAGCACGGCCACGGTCTTGCCCTTGAGCACCCAGAGGGCCTGCTTGGCCTTTTTCACGGGCATCTGCTTCTGGCAGTCGTTGATCTCGAGCACGTGGCGCAGCAGCTCGAAATCGTAGCCGAGCTGCTTGCTGATCTGGTAGAACGCGGCGACGTCCTTGGGAAAGCACGAGCCGCCGAACCCTGCCCCGGCGTTGAGGAAGGAGCGGCCGATCCGCTTGTCGAGCCCCATGCCTTCCGCCACCTTCTCGATATCGGCTCCGGAAAGCTCGCACACCTGCGCTACGGCGTTGATGTAGGAGATCTTGAGGGCGAGGAACGAGTTCGATGCGTGCTTGATCAGCTCGGCGCTGTTGACGTTGGTGACGATCACGGGGACTTCGTAGGAGTTGCGCTTGATGATCGGCTCGTACAACTCGCGCATGATGGCCTCGGCCCGCTCGGTTTCGGCGCCGATCACGATGCGGTCGGGTGAAAGGAAATCCTCGATCGCGGAGCCTTCGCGCAGGAATTCGGGGTTCGAGACGACGTCGAACTCGACGTTGTTGACGTTGTTGCGCGTGATGGTCTGCTTGATGCGCTCGCCGGTGCGGACGGGCACCGTGCTTTTTTCGGCGACGACGGTGTGCTCCCTCATGTTGTGTGCGACAGTGGTGGAGACGGCCTCGACGAACGACAGGTCGGCCTCGCCCGAGGGCGTGGGGGGCGTGCCCACCGAGATGAAGATCACCTTGGCGCCCGCCATGCCGTCGGTGATGCTGCCGGTGAACGCGAGCCGGCCGGCCGCCACGTTGCGCGCGACCAGTTCATTCAGCCCAGGCTCGTAGATGGGCACGATCCCCCGCAGCAGCATCGCGATCTTCTGCTCGTTGCTGTCGACGCAGGTGACCATATGGCCGATCTCGGCAAGGCAACTGCCGGTGACCAGGCCTACGTAGCCCGAACCGATAACGCAGACTTTCATCGCATTCTCCGTTAGTCGAACGTGGGCGAACACAAGGTTCGCCCCTACGGGACATCGGCGATCGTCGAGGGCGAACACAAGGTTCGCCCCTACGGGACATCGGCGA
>DATKYA010000363.1:0-3076 GCA_035528775.1 Planctomycetota bacterium
GGGCTGCCCTCGGGCACAAGCTCAACCTCGCCGGTGCCCTTGTGTACCATCGGCTCGAACCTCCCCGGGAACTGCACGGCGAGCGGATAATGCGGCGGGGCCGTCTGCCCCCAGCAGCAGCCGTAGGAGAAGCAGCCGATCCGGCCGAACATCAGCCCCAGGGCGATCGCCGGGCCGAGGGTGTCGGCTATCTTCGCGATCGAAAGCTTGCGCCGAACGATCACGGCGATCAGCGTGGCAGTGCCCGTTGCCAGCCCGCCGTAAAACACCAGCCCGCCCTGCCAGATCCTGAAGATGTCCCAGAAGCTCTCGAATGTGTTCCACTCCGTGAGCACGTAGAGCAGCCGCGCTCCAAACACGCCGCTGATGATCGTGTAGATGAGCAGGTCGGAGATGTGCTTGCCATCCACGCCTTCCTTGCGTGCCCGGCGCAGCGCCAGCACCCATGCCGAGTAAAACCCGATGGCGAGCATCAGGCCGTACGTGTGTATGAATGGGAACAGGATTGTCGGTTGCATGTCAATTCAGAAGGCGTGCAAAATGGTTTTTTGACTGGTACCTCCTCCGTCGGAGACAAGTGGTGAATGACGGGTGAATTCCGGATGATGGCGACCGGCCCGGCCATTTCATCATTCAGCATCCATCATTCATCATTCAGAGGAAATGGCTGCCCACGTAGCCGAACGCTCCCAGCACAACGAGGGCGCCCAGCATCCACGCCAGCACCACGAGGCCGTCGCGGAGTATCCCGACCGGCGTATCCTTGCGCGTGGAGCTGTACGCGAAACCGACAACCACACAGAGCACGAATGCGATTACGTACTGGAGCACTTTTTCCTCGCGAATATCCACTGCAGCGCCCGCCGCGTGTACGACGGCTTGGGCTTCTCCTGCTCGAACGGGCCGCCGTTGGCCCGGTCGAACACGTCGGCGATCAGCAGCACGTTGAGCGCCGCCGCGATCCACGTCAGCGTCAGGCCGATGTCGCCCCAGCGCGTCGGGTTCACCTCCTCGGGCAGCGCCGACGTGATCATCGTCATCACGATCGACACCACCCCGGTGCAGGCATGCAGCAGGAATGCGTATGGATGATACTTGAACGAGACGATCGAGAACTTGCCGAGAGCCGCGCCGGTGATGAACATGACCATCACGGTAACGAAGTAGGCGATCGCCTTGCCGCGCATCTTGAGCATCCAATGCCCCGCTCCCGGAACGAACCACGCCAGCACCGTCGCGAAGAAGATCTTCTCGGGCGGCAGCGCCTTCGGATTCGGCGGCTCCTTCTTCTGTTTTCGCGGATTCTTCATTTCGCCTTACCAATCAGCCGCCGCAGCAGCAACGCCGGAAACGACATCACCAGGGCGGACATCAACAGCAGCACGGAGAACGTGAACGCCTTCCAACTGAAGCTCGCGGCCCTTGCCGACCATTCCCGTGCAAACTGGAAACCGGCGATGCCGGTGCGTTCGAGCGCGAAAACCGCCGCTCCGATGATCACCAGCCCCGGCAGCGCGTATCGCAGCTCGTCGAACTCCGGCGCCATGCAGATCGAAAACGTGAGCACCAGGTAGATGAAGGCAAAACCGTCGACACTGACAAGGCTTCGGCCGGCGAGCCGGCTCAGTGAATCGCGAAACAACTCGTGGAGCGCGTGCCACAGGGCGGCCCCGCCCGCCAGTGAGAAATCGATCTGCGGCAGCACCCCGGCCTCAAGGCCCAGCCGGCTCGAAAACAGCCGCCACACGCCATACAGGGCCAGCGTGCAGCCAAACACGGGCGCCAGCGAGATCGCAGCCTGCCCCAGCAGCGGCAGCTTCGGCTTCCCGTGCTTCACCGCCGGGCCCGACTTCGCAAACAGCCGCACGCGGCTCACCTTCGCGCCCGTCAGCAGGCAGGCGGCCAACCGGCTCGTCTCCCGCACCACCACGCCCGGAGCCATTGCAATACGAAACACCCGCCGCGACGTCACGTCGCTCCACAGCAACTCGATCACATAACTCAGCAGCGTTGCGACCGCCACCCACACCAGCAGAGCGATAAACACGAAGACAGCCCCTGACCAGCGAACAGATCCGTCGCTTCAGTCCTGCATGCCCGTTTTACTCGTGCGTTTCCGTTTCGGCACAGTTCGGGCGCGCGATGCCGCCATCACAGGTGAAAGCCCCGGAGCGGATTTGCTCCACTCGGTGTACATCCTCTGCAGGTTCATCCAGATTGTCGCCGATGTTCCGAATGCTCGCGACAGCCCCTTGGCGTCAGCCGGCGTCACCGTCTTTTCGGCGCGGATGATCCGTTCAATGGTGCTTTTCGGCAGCCCCGCCTTTTCTGCCAGAATTTCGTGCGTCCAACCCCGAGCCTCCAACTCTTCGCGGATGAACTCGCCCGGCGGGAACGCTTCTGCCAATCTTCGTTTACGTGCTCTGGGCATGAAGATGCTCCATATCCGGCCCTAGTGGTGGTAGTCCGCAATGTCGAGGATCACCACTATCTTCCCGGCGTCATCGTATGCATACTGCAGGATCAAGCGCCACCTTCCGGCAAGACGCATTGACCACTGCCCTCGGCGATCGCCCTTGAGCTTCTCGTAACAGACTGCTCCGAGGTGCGGGAAGTCTCGCTCATCTTGCGCTGCTCGGATCAGATCCAGGCGTTTTCGGAATGACCTGACAACATCCCGGCTGAAACCGCCCGTATAGGTGCTATCGTACTCCAGGCGATCCAGCTTCTTGTTGGCAAACAGGACTCTCAAGGTTATCTTCCCTGATGTCAGCTCTTATCTTCATTAAATTATAGAGCAATTGACAGGGCGGTTCAATAGAAATCAAAGCAGCTTGCAGGTGCAGCCTTGCCGGAGTGATGCGGAATCTTCCCCCCTGGATCACTTCCCCTGTGCCTGCAAGCTCATCAGCACCTGCCTCGCCGTCGCGTTCGTCGGATCCTGCTGCAGGATCAGCTTGGCGTATTCGGCGCTCTGATTCGGATCGAGCAGGGCGTAGACGCGCATCAGCATCGTGAGCACCGGGACGTCCTCCGGCTTGCCCGGCCGGCGAAGCTTCTTGCAGTTGTCGGCCAC
>DATKYA010000364.1:0-2194 GCA_035528775.1 Planctomycetota bacterium
TGCGCCCGGTTGCCAGCACGGCGGAGGCCGCCCGCATCGCATCCAAGGAGCATCACGCCGCCGCAATCGCACACCGGATGGCCGCCATCGTCTACGGCCTGAACGTGCTGCACAGCGCCATCGAAGACGTCGCGAAGAACACCACCCGCTTCCTCGTGCTCGGCCGCGCCATCGGCGGGCCGACCGGCTCCGACAAGACCACGGTGCTGTTCACCATCTCGCACCAGTCGGGCGCCCTCTACGACGCCCTCCTGCCCTTCAAGAACTGCGGCATCAACCTGGCCAATATCATGCCCCGGCCCTCCCGCAAGCGGCCGTGGGAATACTGCTTCTTCATCGACCTCTTCGGCCACTGCGAAGACGAGGGCGTCCGCCTCGCGCTCGATTCACTCCACAAGGCCGCGCTCTCGGTGAAGGTGCTTGGCTCGTATCCGATCGCCAAGATGCCGGAATGAGAAGAGAATGAGGAATGAAGAATGAGGAATGAAGAATGAACGGACGGCCAACGCCCGTCAGCTTGGCCGTTCGCTTCATCCCGTCCTCCCCTCTATTCATCCCTGTTAAGTTCTTCTTCTTTCTCCTATCCTATCCATCCTGTCCATCCTGTTAGATTCTTCTTCCCTCTTTCGGTGCTCCGCAGAACGCCGCAAACACCTCGTCCGGCACAGCCGCGGGGATCTCGCAGCCGGCGCTCAGCATGTATCGGGTGCCGGCCGCAAGCTCGATCAGCTCCCGCGCGTGGCGGCTCACCGCGTCCGGCCGCAGGGTGAGCAGGTCGACCGGATTGATGTTTCCCTTGAAGCACCTGCCGGCTGCGGAATACGCGTCGCGGGCCTGCACGAAATCCACCATGTGGTCCACGTTGAACAGGTCGGCGCCCGACCGGATCATGTCGGGGATGAGGGCGGAGGTGTTGCCGCAGATGTGCAGCTTGACCAGGCCGGCGGCGTCGTGAACTGCTTCGCAGACTCGCTGCTCGCGCGGCAGGGCAAACTCGCGGTACATCGCGGGCGAGATCAACGATGCCGCGGCGTCGCCCGCGCCGATCATCGCCGCGCCCGCATTCACCTGAGCCACCGCGAAATCGACCACTACGTCCGCCAGGCGGTCGAGCACCGCGTGGGCGAGTTTCGGGCGGTCGGCCAGCATCAGCATGAACTCGGACACCCCGCAGATCGAGCACGCCTCCGCGAACGGCATATCCACCCAGCCCAGCACCAGGCAGTCGCGCCCTGCAGCCTTGCTCATGATGGAGACGGCGTTGCAGCGGTCGGCCATTCGGCTGCCGGGGCGGGTCGGATCGGGCCGGCCGATGCGGGGCAGGTCGGATTCATCGCGCACGATCGGCCGCGCGAGGTACGGCGGGCGGTCGGCCGGGAAGATCATCTCGCCGCCGAGGTCGCCCGACACGCGGAAGGCGTCGGAGCAGGCGGAGATGGCATCGATGCCGAACCGCTCGCGCATCAGCAGTTGCGCCCGGGCCAGGCTCGCGCCATCGCTCGCGAACTCCCGATACGTGATCCCCGCGCGGTCGGCCGACAGAAACATCAGCAGCGGGAAGACCGGCACGCGGTCAACCGGCCGGCCCGCGATTGCGGCGAGGCAGCGTTCTTTGCTGGTCATGGTGGGTGGCTCCGGTGGATGAAGTAACGTAGCGGACGGCGCGATCCTTGTTCCTTGTTCCTTGTTCTCTGTTCCTTCTTCTCTCTTCTTTCCGTCCTCCTTCTTTCCTCTTGATTGCCTCTATCCGACGAAAGAGGCGGGAGAAGAGGATGAGGAAAAGAGGGAACAGTGAACAAGGAACAGTGAACAGAGAACAAGGAACAGGGATCGGGCTGCCTCACTTCGGCAGCAGGTTCACCCGGTAGAGTTTCCCGCGCAGTCCCGCCAGGAATTCCACGCTGCTGTCGGCCGAGAAGATCGGATTGGGGATCACGAGGTCCCACGCAAGATAGTCGCCGTCGATCACGAACCAGTGCTTGTTGTACTTGCTGCAAACGTAGAGGTAGTGCTTGCTGTCGGGACTGAAGATGAGGCTGCCGCCGCGGACGCCGGAAACGTCGGGTCCGAGCTTGCCGTCGATCACCGCCCGCTGCACCTTACCCTTCGCGGCAACGTACGCCGCGTGCGAGCTGTCGGGACTGAAGAACACGCCGCCGATCTGGATGGCGTCCCACGCGGGGCCGGGCTTGCC
>DATKYA010000365.1:0-4755 GCA_035528775.1 Planctomycetota bacterium
CGGGCCGCAGCAGCGGTTCTCCGCCCGAGAAGAGGATCACGGGCGCGCCGAACTCCGCCAGATCCTCGAGCAGCGCCACGCCCTGCTCCGTGGTCATCTCGCCGGTATAGTGCCGGTCGGCCGAGTGGGCGTAGCAGTGCATGCAGCGGAGGTTGCACCGCCTCGTGCAGTTCCACACCACCACCGGTGTCTTGTCGGATGAAAACTGTAGCAGGTGGCTGGGCAGGCGGCCGCTGTGCGACCCGTAGCGCAACACGTCCGACGGCTCAACGGTGCCGCAGTAGAGTTTGGATATTCCGATCATGCGGTGCTTTCCAGGTAATCGGCAGGCGTTCAGCCCGCCGGGGTGCCATTCTGTTCATCGATTGAATCCAAGTCGAACATCTGCCGGATGACTTCCATTGCGGCCTGGCTCTCGGGGCCGTCGTTTTCCTGCGAGATATACCGGAGGAAAACGAGAGGCTTATACAATATCTTCTTGCACAGCGACTGGGCGAACAACTCGAGCTGCTCGTTGTCGGAGAACTGGTGGCCGTAGCGCTTGATCTCGGCCGAGCGCAATTGCTCGAAATGCTGCTGCAGGAGCTTGATGATGGGCACGACGGTGAGGGAATCGAGCCATCTGCCGAACGACTGCACCTCGTGCTCGATGATGGCCCGTGCCTGGGGGATTTCGCGGCGTCGACGATCGAGATTCGCCGTCACGAGGGCGTTCAGGTTGTCGAGGTTGTACAGGAATACATTGCTCAGCGCGTTCAGGCGCGGGTCCACGTTTCGCGGCAGGGCGATGTCGATGATCAGCAGGGGCTTCGTGAGCCGGCGCAGGATCCGGCTGCAGTTCTCCCAGGTGAGCACGGGATCGGGCGACCCGGCGGAACAGATCATCATGTTCACCCGCAGGAGCGCTTGGGGGATGCCCTCGAGCGAGATTGCCTCCGTGGTGAGCGGTCCGGCTGTTGGGCAGGCGGGAGGCTCGTCAGGCGACCGAAGCGGTCGCACGCATACGCCGTCGAGCAGGAGGCTTTCCGCCGGCTCCGGCTGCTCGGCGGGAAGGCAGGGGCCGAGTTCACCCTCGAGCAACTCGGCGGCAAGCTGCTGCGCCCGCGACAGCGTGCGGTTGGCCACCACGATATGGCCAACGCCGCAGCCGGCGAGGTTGCGGGCGGCGAGCTCGGCCGTCTTGCCCGCGCCCACGAGCATCACGCTCTTGCCGGCCAGCGGGGCGAAGACCTGCCGGGCGAGTTCGACCGCCGCCTGGGGAACGCTCACCGCGCCGCTCGAAAGCTGGGTTTCCGTGCGCACTTGCTTGCTCACGCACATCGCGCGGTGAAACAGCCGGTGCATCACAAGCCCGGCTGAACCCTCGCTCACGGCCGTGCGGTAGGCCCCCTTCACCTGGCCGATGATCTGGTCCTCTCCCACGATCTGGGAGTCGAGCGATGCCGCCACGCGGAAGAGGTGTTCCGCCGCGGCGAGGTCATGGTAGCAGTAGAACGCCGACAGGTAATCCGCCATCGATACCTGCTTGAGGCGCTGGTAGTGCTCGTGCATATAGGCCATGCAATCGCGCGGGCCGTCCGCCACGAGGTAGATCTCGGTGCGGTTGCAGGTGTCGAGCACGAGGGCTTCGTCGAAGGTTGATTCGGCGCGAACGGAGCGCAGCAGATCCCTGGCCGCTTCGGCCGGGAGCGCGAACCGCTCACGCACGTCAACCGGAGCTGTGCGATGGCTTGTGCCCAGGACGGATAGTTTCATGCTGCACACGCAGAACAACCCTGATGACAACGGAGCCACAGCCTGCCGATGCGTCACCGTGCGCCGGCCCGCCTTACGGCAGGAAGGCGCTTCCTATTATCATGATCATCGTTATCGCAAATCCGAGCACGCCGATGCCGGATATCCTCTCCATGGGCCATCGCGCGAAGGACCTGCCGGCGATCGCCACGCCGTAGATGATCCAGGCGGTGCAGCCGGCGATGATCTTCAGCGCTACGCGGGGTTCCACGTGCCACGCCGCCTGGGCCGCGCCGGAGTCCGCCGCATTCACGTACTTCAGCAGCAGCGGCCCCGTCGCAACGTTCACCGTCATGAAGATGAATCCTACCACCAGCGCACACCAGCTCATCTTCCCCAGCAATTCTACCGGCGGGAGGCGGTCGAACAGAACTCCCACGCTGTGCCGCTTGAGGTTGCGGTGCGCCAGCAGGTGGAGGATGCCGTGGATCGCCCCCACTGCAAACGCCGTATAGGCGATGATCGCAGGGATGATGTGTGCGCGAGCCCAGCCGGACTGTGCGCCGGTGTGATCGCCAACGAACACCGACGACGTGTACTGGAAAAGGAACACGAGCAGCACGATGAAGACGCCCGCGCGCCGGTCCCGAACGGCTATTTCCAGCACGAGATAGACCGCCGCGGTCGACAGCGCGAGGATCGAGAGGATTTCGTGGCCGTGCACCATGGGCGGCCTGCCCTCGTGGATGCTGCGCAGCACCAGGAATAGTGCATGAACCACGAGCACGACCGGCAGCAGCGGGTTGCGCGAGGCCGTTCGCGTACGCAGGAAGAACGTGGTGCCGTAATCGATCAGCAGCCCCAGGTAGAGGAGCGGCAGGAGCCAGTTTGTCAGGGTCACCAAGACCGCCATTATTGTCTCCTCACGCGATGGGGGAAAACGAACTGCCGGCCTTCCTCCTCCTTGACGGTTGCGAGAACGGTGCAGCTTACACAGGAGAGCCGCTTCTGGGCGAATGTTCCCTGCACCTTGCCGCCGCAGAGCGTGCCGGTGATGGCCCAGCAGATCCGGCCGCCGTTGCCGCCGCCGTTGCCGCCGCCGTTGAGTTTGTCGGCCGCTTTGTCGGTGGAGGCGGGGCACGGGCCGAACTCGCCTGTCTTGCTGCCGCCCGGCTCTCTGCCGCACTTCTTCAGTTCCCAGCAGTTCTTCTTCTCTGGCATCGGGGAGTCCTTCACGATCGGGATGATCATCCACATGCCATCGTATTTGAATTGGTGGGCAAAGTCAATGCTGAACCAAGCCGCTGATCTACCGCGCCACCGAGTCGAACGCGGAAGTGTAGGGGCACACGGCGTGTGCCCCTGGGGCGGACGCCGTCCGCCCCTACACCTGACCAAGGCCGCGCGGGACAAGGGCGTGGCCGACCTCGTGCTGTCGTTCGACGGGGGAGAAACCGCCAAGACGATCTGCAACATCACGATGGCACCCGCACGCGGCCCGCCCTTCTTTGTTCCGCCGGAGGGGACCACCGAACCGAGCAGGTGGTCCGCTGAGTCCACGTCACGCCAGGCTGCTCAGGAACCGGAGGCCCTTCTGGAAGCCTTCCTTCGCGTTGAATGCGCTGTCTTCGTGCTCGATGGAGAGTACGCCGTTGTAGCCGCACTTGCGGAGCTGGCGGATGTACTCGCCCCAGCGCACGATTCCGTAGCCGGGGATCACATAGGTCCACCAGCCGCCTTCCAGCACGCCCACGCTGCTGAGCTTGTGCTTGAAGATCGCCGTGTCCTTCGCGTGCGTGTGGAAGATGCGGTCCTTGAATTCGTCCACCGCCGCGATGTAGTCGATCTCCTGCCAGCACAGGTGCGACGGATCGAAGTTCAGTCCGAGGCTGGGCGAGGGCAGCACGTCGAACAGCGCCCGCCAGTTGCCCAGGTGCTGGAGGTTGGTGGCGAACCAGTTCTCGAATGCGAGCTTCACGCCGCGCTTCTCGGCTTCCCTCACCAGCGGCTCGTACACGCCCGGCATTATCTCGCGAATCGTCTGCATCTTGTTCTTGCCCGGCGCGGGGAAGCCGGCCAGCAGACACAGGCACGCGCCGTCGCCGATCGCCTGCACCGCCGCGATGTATTCCTTCGCCTCGCGCACATACTGCTCGGCCTCCATCCCCACGTTGAACAGCCGGTAGTACGCGAGCGACGAGATCCGCATGCCGGTATCGGCCAGGATCTTCTTGATCTTCTTGCCGTCGTCCTTCAGCACGTCGTCGGCGGCCATGTGTGCCCCCGGCCCGGCGGTCACTTCCAGCGCCTTGAATCCGGTTTTCCCGGCCCATTCCGCGATCTGCTGGAGATTCATTTCCTTGCCAAACGGTGCGGTCAACAGTCCGATGTCCATTGCAATTCCTTTCTGTGTATTGTGGCGAACCTTGTGTTCGACCTCGCCCGAATGTTCACATCACGCCCGATTTCAGTAGGGGCGAACCATCGTGTTCGCCCTTGTCAAACAACCGGGCACCGCATTCCGTCCAGGGCGAACACGATGGTTCGCCCCTACGGCGGGTGGCGATCACTGGCAAATCGTGACGGCGTTACCGTGCTCCGTTCGGTGATCCGTCGACATCATAGTACATCGGGCTGTTCTTGTCCGGCCCGCGCCGCACGTAGACCCACTCGGCGCCGGTGTCGGGCTCGGCCCACACGTCCGCCGCCCAGCCGTTGTCGACCTGTCGAAGATTCGTGCCATCCCAGTTCACCACGAATACCCCGTGAGTGCGGCGGTTGGTGAACACGATGCGGTCGCCCTTCGGCGTGATAAGCGGCTTGGCGTAGCCAGAGGCCTGCCCGATGATCACGCGCTCGCCCCGGCCATCGTCGGTGTCAATGCCGACCAGCCGCAGGCTCTCGCCACGATACTTGTAGTATATCCTTGGAATTGTCCATCCATTCGATTGAACCACAAGAAGCGACTCCCCAAGCAACTAACTTACGAGCACCTATCCCAGCATGTCCTTCACCACTTTC
>DATKYA010000366.1:0-6800 GCA_035528775.1 Planctomycetota bacterium
ACAAACCGAGCAACAATCATGCGAGTGAGCGTTTTTGGCCTTGGCTACGTGGGAACGGTATCGTGCGGATGTTTCGCGCAGGACGGCATGGACGTCGTGGGCGTGGACCAAGTGGCGGGAAAGGTCGACCTGATCAACGCCGGCCGCAGCCCGATCATCGAGGAGAAGATCGAGGAGATCATCCGCGAGGCGGTGTCGTGCGGAAAGCTGCGAGCCACCACTGACACCGAGGAGGCCGTGCTGGCCAGCGACGTGTCGGTCGTTTCCGTCGGCACGCCCAGCAGCTCGAACGGCAGCACCAACCTGTCGGCCGTGGCACGCGTGTGCGAGCACATCGGCAAGGCGCTGGCGAAGAAACCGGAGCGGCACCTGGTGATCATCCGCAGCACGGTGCCGCCGGGTACGGTTCGCACGCTGGTGGTGCCCACGCTGGTGGCGGCGTCGGGCAAGCGCTTCGGGCCTGATTTCGGTGTGTGCTTCAACCCGGAATTCCTGCGCGAAGGCAGCTCCGTGCACGATCACTACAATCCGCCGTTCACGCTGATCGGCCAGATGACGGAGCTCGACGGCGCCACGGCCGCGCGGCTCTATGCCGGCGTGACGGCCGAAATCGTCCACACGACCATCGAGAACGCCGAGATGGTGAAGTACGTGTGCAACGCCTTCCACGCCCTGAAGGTCACCTTCGCCAACGAGATCGGCATGCTCGGCCGCGCCATGAGGGTTGACAGCCACACGGTGATGGAGATCGTGTGCAAGGACACGAAGCTGAACATCTCGCCGAAGTACCTGAAGCCGGGCTTCGCGTTCGGCGGCTCGTGCCTGCCCAAGGACGTGAAGGCGCTGCTGTACAAGGCCCGCGAGAACGACCTCGACCTCCCCCTGCTCGGCTCGATCATGCAGAGCAACCGCTCCCAGATCGACCGTGCAATCGGCGTGATCGCCGGCCTGCGCAAGCGCAGGGTGGGAATCCTCGGCCTCAGCTTCAAGGCGGGCACCGACGACCTCCGCGAAAGCCCGCTCGTGGCGGTGACCGAAGCCCTCATCGGCAAGGGCTTCGACGTGCGCATCTATGACCGGAACATCTCGCTGGCCCGCCTCACCGGCGCCAACAAGGACTACATCGAGAAGGAAATCCCCCACATCTCGTCGCTGCTGACCGGCAGCCTGGCGGAGGCAGCCGCACACGGCGACGTGCTGGTGATCGGCTACGCGGCGCCCGAGTTTGCCGGGCTGGCCTCCCTGTGCAGGAAGGGCCAGACCATCATCGACCTCGCCCACGTCGACGGGCTGGCGAATATCGAAGGAGTCGCTTACATCGGAATTGCCTGGTAGCGGCGTGCCGGCGGCACGCCTTCTGCCAGTCGTACGCCCTGCCGGGCGTTTCTACAGGCTCATCCATGGTTGCTACAATCCTGTTCTGGGTATCGGTCGGCCTGCTGCTGTACGCCTACGTGGGCTACCCGCTGGTGCTGCTCGTTTTCGCCTCGGCAACACAGATGCTGAAGGACATCCGCTACATCATCAAGCGGGGTGAGCGACGCGCGAATCCCGACGCTCACGACCGGCCGGCGGTAAGCATGATCATCCCCGCGTACAACGAGGCCGACATCATCCGCGAGAAGCTCGAGAATTGCCTTGCGCTCGACTACCCACGCGACCGGCTCGAGATCATCGTGGCCTCCGACGGCTCCTCCGACGGCACCGCCGAGATCGTCCGCGAGTACGCCGGCCGCGGGATCGTCCTGTTCGACTACCAGCAGCGCAGCGGCAAGGCCGCCGTGCTCAACCGCACCATCCCTCGCGCCCGGCACGACATCCTGATCATGTCGGACGCCAACACCATGTACGAGCCGATGTCGATCCGCCATCTGGTGAAGCACTTCGCCGACCCCCGCGTGGGAGCCGTGGTCGGCGAGATGATCCTCCAGAGCGTCAGTGATGAGCACAAGGGGGAAGTGCAGTACTGGCGCTACGAAGTGGTGCTGAAGTTCATGGAAAACAAGCTCGGAGCCATCCTGGGGGCAAACGGCGGCCTCTACGCCATTCGCAGGGAGCTGTACATGCCGCTTCCCGCTAACGCGCTGAACGACGACTTCCTGATCCCGCTGCGGATCAGGGAGAAGGGCTACCGGCAGGCCTACTCGCCGGAAGCCCGTGCCACGGAAGGAACCGCCAAGAACGTGAAATCCGAGGCGCTTCGCAAGGTGCGCATCGCCGCCGGTAACTTCCAGTCGATCCTGTTCCTGTGGCGGCTGCTGAACCCGCTGCGCGGCTGGATTGCGTTCACCTTCTGGTCGCACAAGATCCTGCGGTGGTTCGCACCGTTTTTCATGATCGGGGCGTTCGTGTTCAACGCCCTGCTGGTGCCCTGGAGCCGGCTCTCGAGCGTCACCGCCAACCCGTGGGATGCCATCCACAGCGTACTATTCGCCGTGCAGGTGGCATTTTACGGCACCGCGGCGGTCGGCGCGCTCGCCGCAAAGTTCCCTCGCATCCGCAAGCTGTGCGCGGTACAATATTACTTTACGGCGATGAACGTTGCGATGCTCAAGGGTTTCCTGAAATTCGTTCGCCGCACCCAGAAGACGACGTGGAAGAAGATCGAACGCAAGTAGAACGCGAATGTGCGTGTACGTGTTTAGCGTGCGTCGGTGACGCACGCGGGGCGGGCAACTGCGGACGCGGCGTCCGCCGCCCGCCCTTTTTCCGGCACGCTAAACACATACATGTGCGTTCCGGATTCTGAACTTCGAATTCTTGACTCCGAGCTCTGAACTTTTTACTTTTTACTTTTTACTTTGAACTCTTAACCCTGACCCATGCACCTGACCTCCACACAACGCATCCACTACGGCATCATCGGCGTGCTCGCCGTGCTGATGTTCGTGATGTTCTTCCCGGTGATGTGGAAGAAGTGGTTCGAGAGCGACTCCTACTACTCGCACGGGCTGCTGATCCCGATCGTGAGTGCGTACCTGATCTACAGGATGCGCGACCAGCTTGCCGAGTTGGAGCCGCAGCCTGAATGGATCGGGCTGCCGGTGCTGTTGTTCGGGGTGTTCATGCGCGTGTTTTCGGCGTTCATGGAGGTGAATTTCCTCGCGGGTTTCTCGCTGGTGATCGTGCTCGCGGGGCTCTCGCTGCTCCTGCTCGGCCGCAAGATCACCTGGAAGCTGCTGTTCCCCATCCTCTTCCTGGTGTCGATGATCCCCCTCTCGCAAATCTCGATCACCAAGATCAGCTACGAGCTGAAGACGTTCGCGGCCGAGATGGCGGCTCGCATCCTGCCGCACATCGGCGTCCCGGTCGACAAGCTCGGCAGCGAGCTGTCGTGGATCAAGCCCACCTCGTCGCTCGTGAACCCGGTGACGGACCGATTGGTGATCGACGACGTGTGCAGCGGGCTGCGGTCGATGATCGCGCTGCTGGCGTTCGGGGCGGTCTTCGCGTACATCTCCCCCACCGGCCCCCGCCGGCGGCTGGAGCTGTTTGCAGCGTCCATCCCGTGTTCGGTGATCGCCAACATGACCCGCATCGTGATCATCACCCTGGTCGCCTACCTGTGGGGCTCGCAGGCGGCCACGGTGAACGAATACATCCCGAACCCGTTTGCCTCTGCCGACGCGAACGGCATCAAACACGGGTTCACCATCCACGACGCCACGGGAATCCTGATCTTCGTCGTGGCGTTCATCGGATTCTTCACCTACGAGAAGCTGCTGAACCGGCCGCCGTTCCGCTTGCCGAGGCCGCGCGGTCCCAGGAAGTGGATTCATGACGTCGCCGGCAGGCTGGTCCGCCTCACGGAGAACCAGCTCGAGTGCATTGTCCGCTCGGGGCACCTCGCCCCGGACCACCAGCTCAGGCCCGAGGGCTCGCCCCACTGGCAGAAGGCGTCGACCCTCCCGCAGTTTGCGGCGTCGCCCCGGAACCGCCGGCTGAAGTGTCAGCGGCTCGGCCGCGAGTTCTCCTTCGACGAGTGCATCCGGATGGTGAAAACCGGCGAGATCCGCAAGCACGACCTCCTGTCGTTTGCCGAGGGCGGCGTGATGATGCGGGCGGGCAGCATCGATTTCATTCGCTCATTCTGGCCGGCCGACGCCGCTCGCGTGGCGTGGTTCGTGGTGCTCTACGCGGTGCTTCCCATCGCGCTGTTCCTGCTCGTGCGGTCCGATCCCGGCCTCGGCTCGCTCGCCGAAGGCAAGCCGGGAGCCGTCCTCGTCACCATCGTCCTTTGGTTTGCCGTCCGCACCGTAATGCTCGCCAGCTATGCGTTCCTCCTGCATCACCAGCCGGCGGAGAACGCCATGCCGGCGGGGGAAGAGGGCGGGAAGAGGGAGGCGGAGATGAAGAGATGAAGAGATGATGGGATGAAGGGATGATGGGGGAGAGAAGAAAGAACACCGAACATCGAACATGAAACATTGAACATCAAATGAAGAGGACGAATGCCGGTTTTCGGGGTGGACCTTGCGTGATCGTGGAGTGATAATCTTGGCGTCCACTGGGTCCACTTCGTCCACTTGGTCCACTTGGTCCACTGGGCACTTGGTCCACGGAGGATTTGCAGGCGGCAGTACCATAGGCCCTGCAGCCTTAGCCTGCAGCCTGTCATGGCCCTCTCAAGGTGCAGTATGCGACAAAGATATATTGCCATCGTGATCATGGCCGTTGCAGCCGCGGCCGTGCTGTGGTTCGAGCTCCGAAAGCCGCCGGAAACCATGCACGGGCACTACGCCGCCAGGATCCCGCTGAAGATAGGCGAGTGGGTCGGCGAGGACCTGCCGGTCTCGGCCGACTCGGTCCGCATTCTCGGCACGAAGGACATCATCAACCGCTATTACACCAATAGCGACGGGCGGCGGGTGGCTTTCCAGGCGGTGTTTGCACAGAACAACCGGCGGGCAGTCCATCCGCCCGAAATCTGCGCCCGCGGCCACGGAGAGTCACTCGAGGAACAGGCCGTCGTCGTTCACAAGGTAGCCTGGCCAGCTTCCGGTTACCAGCCGGGCGATGCCGTCCTCACCGGCCTGGGCGAGCTGACGAAGCCGACGGATTTCGAGTTCAAGGAGCTCGTGCTCCGCTACGGCGAGCGCCGCAGTATCGTCAACTACTGGTACAAGGCCGGCAGCCGCCTCACCTGCAACGCGGTTCAACACGAGTGGAACCTCTTCCGGAACAATTTCACCGGCGGCACCACCACCAACTCGCTGCTGCGAGTGTCGGCCGAAGCCCCCACGTCTGCGGATGTCGAGATCGCCCGCCGGCTCGTCTATGAATTCACCGAGGCGGTCTTCCCGTATGTCATCGCCTCGATGCCCTGACGCGCCGAGAGGCCGAACGGGATGGGAAATTACAGGCATCCCGCCATCCCGTCGATCCTGTCCATTCCGAAGCAATCGTGCCGACCGCGCTGTTGCATACTGTAGACATCATGTTTAAAAACGGCAACACGTGCGTAAGTGCTTGCGCTGCATATGGTTAGCGCTCCTTCCTGACCAATTTGGCCGGATTTCATGTCCATATTTGGCAACGTACGCCACCAGGCGCCATCACGGCCCGGATGCGGCGATTGCACCGGTCACCCGTCATAAACCCTTGCATCCCAATGAATTAGGAAAGCGATCGAAATTTCAATCCCTTTTTTCGCCCGAAATGGCACGCCAATTGCTAAATAAACCAATAACTTGTGAAGCACCCGCGCTGGTCGCCGGGAAAGAAATGAAAGATCATAGAACGACACGATGTGCTCGGACTCCGAAAGACGCAGAGATCGCAGGCTCGACCTCAGCCTCGACGTTGAGTTTACGCCGCGGAAATACTACGGCAGCAGCCTGCCGTGTACCGGCAGAACCTGCAACGTGAGCGCCGGCGGTGTCTATCTCGAATCACCCGCCGCCGGATCCGTCACGAGCGGAATGGATCTCGTCCTCACGATCGCCCTTCCGCATCGCAGCGAAGGCGCCAGCGAGCCACTTGCCCTTCACTGCGAAGGCAAGGTTGTCCGCGTCATCAAGCTTCCGGGACCCGACGACGAACGGTTCGGTGTGGCCGTCCAGTTCAACAACAGGCCCAATATCGAAGTGCAATCCCTCACCGATTCGTGGGACTTCGACTGAGAGCGTGTGTGAAAAGTACCGGCAAGGAAGAGGGCGGGCGCAGGGACCCGCCCCTACATCAGATCACTTCGCAAAAAACATTGCCAACTGTGGCTTTGTTGTAGGGGCGGGTCCCCGCGCCCGCCCTCCGAATTGATCAGAATGACCCTTTTCACACACACTCTGAGAGACAAGGCTAGGATATCGAACTTGACAGAATGAACAGAATTGACAGGATGAACAGGCTGGATGGCCCGCATATCCTGACATCCCGCCGAGCATGTTGTATCATTCTTACCAAGCTGCGTTTCGCGATTATTTATGACTTGTAGCAGACCCGCCAGCGTTCTATCCGCCGCATCCGCCGTGAACAGCGGTGTTCAGTTCGTTTCAGTCAACTCCTGCCATTTCACAACCAACGGGTTCGGGAGCAGCCACAGGCTCGCCCGAGCCCGTTTCTCTTGGGCTTCAACAGGCAGAAAGGGGGTGCCAGATGCCGGTCGGCTTCGTGAAGTGGTTCAATGACAAGAAAGGGTTTGGCTTCATCTCGAGTGAGGCAGTGCAGGGTGACATTTTTGTGCATTATTCCGCCATCGAGCAGCAGGGCTTCAAGACCCTGATCCAGGGGCAGAAGGTGCAGTTTGAGCTCGGACAGAACCCCAAGGGCGCCCGCGCCGCAAACGTCGTCGTCCTGCCCGG
>DATKYA010000367.1:0-3319 GCA_035528775.1 Planctomycetota bacterium
GCAGGCGCCGGCGTACGTGGAGCGCGTCACCGTCAGCTCGCCCGCGAACATCCGCAAGGCCAAGAAGGCCATCCGCAAGGCATTCCAGACGCAGCTCGACGGCAAGGGGTTTTCATTCATCGAGATACTGTCGCCTTGCCCTACCTATTGGCGCTGGGACCCGGTGACTGCAGTGAAGGAACTCGAGAAACGGATGATACCGGTGTTTCCGCTGGGAGTGTACCGGGACTGGGAGAAGAGGGAAGAGATGAAGGGATGAAGGGAAAGAGGAAGAGGAACACTGAACATCGAACGTCGAACACTCAACATTGAACGAAGAGGACGGGAAGCGGGCGTGAGCGAATGAAGCTGTTCGAGTGTCCACTGGGTCCACTTCGTCCACAAAGACTCCGGAGCCGGCAATCAGCCGCTGCAGCCTGAAGCCTTCCTGGCGGCGCGTGCAATCAGCGAGGTCGCGATGATTGAAAAAGTGATAATGGCCGGATTCGGCGGGCAGGGCTTGCTGTTTATGGGCAAGCTTGTGGCGCAGATTTCGATGGACCAGGGCCGGCACGTGACGTACTTCCCGTCGTACGGTGCGGAAGTGCGCGGCGGGACGGCGAACTGCCACGTGGTGATCTCGGACGACGAGATTCACTCGCCGATCGTGGACCACGCGTCATCGCTCGTGATCATGAACGGCCCGTCGTACACGAAGTTCGCCGGGCTTCTCGAGCCTGACGGATTGATGCTGCTGAACACGTCGATCGTGCAGGGTCATACGCCGGGGGCTTGCGCGGGACGGATCGTGGAGATCGATGCCACCAACGAGGCCAACGCAATCGGCAATCTGCGCGTGGGCAACATGGTGATGATGGGAGCCTACATCGAGGCCCGCAAGCTGATGACGATGGACGAGGTGACGGAGGGATTGAAGCGGACGCTGTCCGCGAAGAAGCCGGAGATGGTCGAGATCAACCTGGCGGCGGTGCAGCGGGGACGAGAGATAATGAGGGAGAAGATGGAGAGCGGGTGATGATGGAACGGAGGAGGAAGAGGAAGAAGGAGGAGGAGGGAACGAACATCGAACAGTGAACATTCACCATCGAACATCGAACGGAAGATGGCAATTCGGCGGCTTTCATGGCTGCCGAGAATCTGTTTGAGGTTCCGGAAGAGGGCGGGCAACAGTGGCCCGCCCCTACGAAGATTCCGGCAAACGTTCCCCGGTACGGCAAACGTTCCCCGGCGAAAACTGCCATCCTGCGGCAAACACTCCCCTGGCGAAATTGCTCCGCTACGGCAAACGCCCCCCGACAGAACTGTGACCTTGTGTACATTGAGGTCGACTGCTACGCCATCCCTTCCTGCCGATCGCCATTCACCACTGCTCCCAATCGGGCACGTAATGCGGTGCGTTGCTCGCCCCGACGTATCCGGTCTGCGATTCCTGCGAGAGGATGGTGGCGTTGGAGGTGCTGACGGCTTCGACGTGGCCGTCGGCGAAGCAGACGTTGGCGCTGCCGGAGTGGCGAAAGCAAAGGGTGGTCGTGCGGTTGATGCTCCAGCCGCCGCGGCTGTACAGGAAGGGCGGATCCAGAAATGACGTATTGGTCACCTTCCCCTTGCCCCATTCGAGCAGCGTATCGGCAAACATGAAGAGCTGGGATGGGTTCTCGAGCGATTGGAAGGTCTGCCATGGCCGCTGCTTGATGCGGTCGGCGTAGCCGGGGGTGGCTTCGGGGCAGAGGAAGTAGCCGTTGTAGCCGTAGGTGGTGGTGGGCATTTTGGTGGCGCCTTCCTGGCGATAGGTTCCGGGGGGTTGCGCGGGGCACTGGTAGACGTCGCCCTCCTTGCCGGCGGTGCCGAGATAGGGTGCGAGGAAGCCGCTCTCGTAGTCGGGGGGATTGGAGTTTCTGCCCCACCAGTATCGCGACGGGTATTCCTTCCAGTAACCCAGTGGCGGCAGGTAGCCGTCCCACGCGTTGGCGTAGAGCTTGGCGGCGATGCCGAGCTGGCGGAGGTTGTTGATGCAGACGACGTCCCTGGCCATGCCGCGTCCGCGGCTGAAGGCGGTCAGCAGCAACGCCCCCAACGCGGAGGTGATGCCGATCACGATCAGCATCTCGACCAGTGAGAATCCGCGTGATTTGCTCATAGCGCCTGCGGGACGTGGATGAACCACAAAGACTCAAAGAGCGCAAAGGACACAAAGAAGAGAAGCTCAGGAGTGTGAGGGTTCATTCTGTACTCGCTTTTCATCTTCTTTGCGGTCTTTGTGTCCTTCGCGTCTTTGCGGTGAATTTGTCATCTACGGGCATGTCTTGCCCAGCATGCCGCGGACGGATATCAGATCCAGGATGTTGATGCTCGCATCCCGGTTGACGTTTCCCTGCCAGTTGTTGCCGCTGGCAATGGGCAGGCCGAGCTTGCCGCGGATGAAGATGAGGTCGAGGATGTTCACGCGGCAGTCGAGATTGGCGTCGCCGGGGATCGGCCACATCCGGAGCGGCTGATCGAAGATGCACAGGCCGGCGGTGCCGACGCTGCAGATGCTGCCGCCGGCATAGGCGGCGGTCCCGCCTGCACCGGTGTACGACGTGATGACGAACCCGGGGTTGTCGGGCATCTTCGAGAGGTCGACCGCGTTGAGCTTCTCGCAGTAGTCGAATGTGGAGGCGCCCTCTGCCAGTGTGCCGACGTAGCACACGCCGCTGACGACGGCGGGGGTGAGGGTCCATCCGCCCATTGCGGCGGTCTCCCACAACTTGCCGCCGGTGGCGTCGTCGAAGGCCTGCAGCTTGGGACGCGAGCCGTAGCCTTCGATGCCGGCGCTGACGATCACGGTGCCCTGGTAGACGGCGGGGACGGCGTCGGTGCGTTCGGAGGGGGTCCGCCAGGCGAGCGAGCCGGTTTTGGCGTTGAGCTTGCAGGTATAGCTGTTGTTCTCGCCGCCGTAGAAATTGTAGGTGGAGGCGTAGCAGAAGTCGCCGGCCACGCACACGCCGCCGGTGAATGCTCCGCCGGGGATGTCCCAACTGCCGGCTCCGGGCTCATCGTAGGTCCAGCGCGGGGTGCCGTCGGCGGGGTCGAAGGACCGGATACGGCCTTCCATGTCGGCCACGATGATGCCGGCGTCGGCGGGGCCGCTGCCTGCGTAGTACGCGGGGGTATTGCCGCAGGATTGGCCAATCTGCTTGGACCACGCGATCGAGCCGACGGTGCCCGTTGCGGAATCGAGGCGAATCGCGACGAGCTTGCCTTTCTCGCCCCAGGTGGCATACGTGGAGATGAACGCCTTGCCGACTGCGATCGTGACGGACGCGTTCACCACGTCGGC
>DATKYA010000368.1:0-8457 GCA_035528775.1 Planctomycetota bacterium
ATGTTGATCGGCCGAAGCTCGAAGTTGTCTTCCTCGAGCCGTTTCTTCATGAAAGACATCGACTGCTCGCCGGGGTCCAGCGACAGCTCTCCCTTGCCGGTGGTCACGTAGATGATCGACTTGGTGTTTTCCGTGACCTTGATGAGGGCAGACGTGAAGGCCGTCTCGCCGATGAACTTCCGCTCGTCGGGAGAGCCGTAGTACATCGCCATCGGGTTCGGCTCCTCCAGAAGGTTCATGATCTGCACCTGCTGGAAGCCGTGGGATGTCTTGAAGTTGACGCTCCAGGCCTTTTCGCTCGCCTTGACGTCGGTGAAGAACTTGATCGCGTCTTCACGGTCGGTGACGGGATCGATGTATCGGACGGACAGCTTGCCCTTGGAAAGCTTGGCGTAGTCTTCGAGCATGGGCTTGGCGAAGTCGATTGCCATGGCGAGCATGGGATCGGGCACTTCGCTGGAGCTGGCCACGAAGGTCACTTCAACCGGCTCGGGCAGCGTCTTCAGGATTTCCTTGGTCTTGTCGGCGAGGGTGAACTTTCCGGACTTCGTGAGGTCGCGCTTGGTGTACCAGAGGGAGGCCATGTAGTTGGCGGCAACGAGCACGATGAGGCCCATCAGGCACAGCACGAAGACGTTTGCCCCGACCAGCCCGCGGCGCTTGGCAGCGCCCCGCGTCATCGCCGGGATGTTCACGATCAGCGAGAACACGATCAGCACGGCGCCGATGATCACCGGCGCCCAGTATGGCGTTGTAGGCACGTCCTTCGCCAGCTTGCCCATCGTGAGCAACCCGATGGCGATGCCTACGATCCCGGCGGGGAACAGCAGCACGGCCGCCAGCCGGGCCTTCAGGAACGCGCTGCCGACCAGGAAGATGAGGCCCACCGGCAGCGTCACGATGCTCACCATGTTTTTCCACGTGCCCGCAACGGGGAAGGCAACCGTGCCCACCAGCAGGCACGTCAGCCCTGCAAGGCCGATGATCACACCTACCGTCTCAATCAAGGAGTCTTTCTGGGAATTCAATGCTCGATCCTCCGAAGGCGTTGGGCGTTGGGCTTTGGGCTTTGGGCTGGAAGATGGCAGCCCGCCGGCCAAGCCGTGACCCTGGACGTATCTTTATTGCCGATAACCTCTTGGTTTGACAGTTACGTTCGGGTGCCTGAACCTGCGGCTTCAGGTTTCTTCAGCCCAAAGCCCAAGGCCCAACACCCCAAAGCCCACCCCTCACCGCCACCGGTGGCTTTCCACCGTGCGGACCGTGAGGAACAGGAAGAACACGCACAGCGTGATGTAGTAGAGCACGTGCTGGCTCATGATCATCCCGCGGGTGAAATCCATGTAGTGCGTGGCGGCGCCGATGTAGGAAATCACCTTTCCCGGGATGCCGGGGGCGTTGCGGCCCATGATCCCCACAAGGTAGAGCAGGAACGTGGCCACAAAGCTCACGAACGCAGAGATCACCTGGTTCTTCGTGAAGGCCGAGACCAGCAAGCCCACCGAGATCAGCATCGCTCCGAACAGCACGATCCCCACGTAGCTGGCGATGATGGTGCCGTAGTCGGGCTTGCCTGCAAGCGACAGCACCAACACGAATACCAGCGTGGGAATATTCAGGATCAGGTAGAACAGAAAGGCGCCGACGAACTTGCCGATCGTCAGCTCGAAGTCGGTGATCGGGGCGGTGGTCATCGTCTCGAGGGTGCCCAGGCGGGCCTCCTCGGCGAGCAGCCGCATCGTGATTACCGGGCAGATGAAGAGCGAGAGGAACATCATGATCCCGAAGGTCTGCTCCGTCTGAGCCCGGCCGCTGGCCTGGATACCCGCACAGAAGATGAAGGCGATCACACCAAGATAGGCTGCCATCAGGATGTAGGCGATCGGCGAGTAGAAGAACCCGCCCAGCTCGCGGCGGGCGATCGTGGGGGCGTGGGTGAACATCAACCCCGCCACGCAGCCCAGAAGGAACAGCACGCCGCCGATGATGTTCAGCCCGGCGCTGGTGAACGCGAGCACGAGCACGAGGCCGGCGATGCACAGGGCCGCTCCGATGATGTAGAACAGTGATTGCTTGCTCATGTTATGCCACCTCCTTCGCCGGCGCATTGGGTGCTTCATTCTGGATGGTCGTGCGGACGAAGACGTCTTCGAGGGTGAGTGCTCGCTGGCGGAGTTCGAGCAGCGGCCACTGCTTCTGGCTCATCAGGGCCGAGATGTCGGCGCGGAGATCGGCGTCGGGCTTCAGCTCGAGGGTGAGGCGGGCAGACTCGCGGTGCTGCGCTCCGGGTGTGCGCTTCACGCCCACCACGCCGTCGAGCTGCTGCAGCGCCACGCGAAGGTCGCCTTCCGGCGCCGCGGCCTCAATCTCGATATAGGGCGATCGCTGCAGGTCCTTCATGCTCATTTCGGCGGCAATCCGGCCCTGGTTGATGATGATGAACCGCTCGCACACCGACTCGACTTCGGGGAGGATGTGCGTGGAGAGCAGCACCATGTGCTGCTTGCCGAGGTCCTTGATGAGGGCGCGCACGTGGCGGATCTGGTTGGGGTCGAGGCCGATGGTCGGCTCGTCGAGGATGAGGATTCTCGGATTGTGCAGCAGGCAGTCGGCCAGGCCGACGCGCTGGCGCTGGCCTTTGGAGAGCGTGCCGATCACCTGGTGTGCGAAGGCGTCGGCCCCGCATCGCTCGAGCGCCTCGCCGATGCGTGCCTTACGGTCGCCCCGCGGCACGTTTTTCAGCTTCGCCCGGAAGTTCAGGTATTCCGCCACCCGCATTTCAGGATACAGCGGGTTGTTTTCCGGGAGGTAACCGATGTTCTGCCGCACCTGCAGGCTCTGGGTGAAGATGTCGTATCCTGCTACCGTGGCGGTGCCTTCGGTGGCCGGGATGAAGCAGGTGAGGATGCGCATCGTGGTGGTTTTCCCGGCTCCGTTGGGGCCGAGGAACCCCACGATCTCGCCCTCGCCGACCTCGAAGCTGATGTCGTTCACAGCCGGGAAGTCGCCGTACATCTTGGTCAAGTTTTTCACGCTGATCATAAAGCTCTTCCGACTCCTTCATTATGGGCGTTCGGCTCGCGACCGCGGTGGTCGCCGGGTCCGGTGAAGAAGATTATAATTGTACAGGGAAACCGATCAGATTTCAAGGTTAACTGCGGCGATTGACCCATCCGGAGGCTGAACAGAGTCTCTCTCGGTTCACACAGAGATTGGTTGCCGGAGGGGGCGGTAAGGTTCAAAAAAAATCGCGATGCAGTGGACAATAATGCACCAAGTGGACCAAGTGGAGGCGGTGGACGCAGTGGACGCAGTGGACCGGAACTGCCCCCCCACTCGCCCACCTTCCTCATCTCTCCCTCATCTTCTGCCGTATTTCCTCCACCGTGTGCAGCTTGCCGGTTCCCACGCCTGGGCACCGCTGCTGCGCGGCCTGCCAGCCGGCGGGTGATCGCAGGTATTCGCCCCAGAACGGAAACGTGCGGCACTGGCTGGGGCGCACCGGGTAGATCTTGCAGCCTTCGGGCGACCACACGACGCAGTCGCCGTTGGGCAGCTCCACCAGGCTGAACCTGCCGAACGCCTTGCGAACGAACTTCCGGCGGAACAGCAGCGGGTCCATTCCCAGGAATCGCGCGGCGGCTTCGATCTCGGCCGGCGTGATCCACACGAAGCCCGGCTCGCCGCGACAGCAGCCCCCGCACCGCCGGCACGTGAAGCGCAACCCCTCCGCGTACCATGGCGATGCGGCGCTTTGTTCGGTGTTGTTGCATTTTTTGCCAACAGACATGATCAGGATTCACGCCGCCCGCTCACGCGGTCGTCGGTTGCTCAGTGTGCCTCCGGTGATACTGGAAAGCTCCCATCAGCAGTCCGATCACGACGTAGGAGGTGAACAGGCACGCCAGTGCGAGCTTGTAGCTGAGAGCCATGAAAATGCACAGAACGATCAGGGTAACCAGGTGGGTGTAGGGGCGCTGCCCCTTGAAGAGGCGGTTGCCCATGTGAACATACGGCACGCGGCTGACCATCAGCAGCCCGGCGGCCAGCCCCACGAACGGCATGATTCCCACCAGCGGATGGCGCCCGCCCAGCCATTCGTCGAGGATGACCAGCGTGGCTACCTGCCCTGCCGCCGCCGGGGACGGCAGCCCGCGGAATGCTTCGTGATCTTCGTCTTCGATACCGGTCTCGAGATTGAACCGTGCCAGCCGCAGGGTGGCGCACGCCACGTAGACGATCGGGAACAGCCACGCGAAGCTCTCCGCCATGGCGGGCCGCCCGTAGTAGATGCCGATCCTGTTGATCAGCACCGCCGGCGCCAGGCCGAAGGTGACCGCGTCGCACAGCGAATCGAGCTGCACGCCGAAGTCGCCGGCAGTCTTCGTGAGGCGGGCGACCTGGCCGTCGAGCGCGTCGAACACCATCGCCAGCAGGATCATCCAGGCCGCCAACGCGAACTTCTCGGGATCCGATTCGCCCTCGGCGGCCAGCACGATCGAGGCGAACCCGCACGTCAGGTTGCCCAGCGTGATGACTGATGGAAGAATACTTATCTTGCGCATGAATACCTGCACGCACCGAACAGCAGCCGCTTACTTCGATGTTTGCTGTTCGGTGTCTAGTGGTTGTCGTTCGGTGCTCAACGCTCCGATCGTGCCGATGACGGTTGCTCCCGCCTTCACCTTCTGACCGATCTTGACTGCGACTTCAAACGGGAGGTCGCGCGGAATGAACAGCTCGGTGCGCGAGCCGAACTTGATCATGCCGAACCGTTCGCCGCGTGCGAGTGAATCGCCCTGCTTGCAGTCGCAGACTATCCGGCGGGCGATCGCGCCCGAAATCTGCCTCACGAGCAGCCTGGCGCCGGCAAGCTCCGGGAGCGTCAGCCCCACCGAGTTCGATTCGTTGTCGGCCGACGACTCCGGCTTGAGGGCGTTGATGAACTTGCCCTTGTGATAGCCGATGTAGCTCACGGTGCCGGCGCAGGGGGCGCGGTTGATGTGCACGCTGAAGATCGACAGGAAGATGCCGATCCGGCGGGCCGGGCCGCCGATGAACTCCGCGTTCTCCACGTCCGAGATGTCGGTGACGGTGCCGTCGGCGGGCGAGACCAGCAGGCCGTGCCCCTGCGGCACGGTGCGCGGGGGATCGCGGAAGAACCACACCACCTGCGCCGCCAGCAGGCCAAACACGACCGCAAGCGGCCACCACAACCAATAGCCGACGGCCGCCAGCACCACGAATATTCCGGCGAACAGGCACAACTCGCGATAGCCATATTTCGCAAATGGTATTCTCAAGGTGCAGTTTGCCCCTGGATGAAACCTGCCAACTCCGCGGCCGCGAAGGCCGCCTCACGCCTCGCCGAACGATTCCCGTGTTTGCTCGCTCGTTTCCGGCTCGGTTCTCACGAACCGGTAGCCGCACGCGCTGAGCCGCCCGCGCAGGTCGCGCGGATCGATCGGGAACAGCCGGCACTGCTCATAGCGCCGCTCGTAGATCGTGCACCGGTTGTGATCTTTCAGGTGCGGACACCTGATGGTGATGCTGCAGCAGGCCCCGCACCGCAGGCACTGCCCGCGCCGCAGGGCGTGCATCTTCTTCACGTAGTTCTTGCGGAGTCGCACCAGGTAGAATCGTCTGAGCTTGCCCCATCCCTCCACTGCGAAATCAAGAGGTGACAAGTGGAACTCCTTTTGCCACAGGGGACATCGCCGAACACCGAGAGGATATTCCGCCAAGTACATCAAGTTTAGCGCCGGCGGGATGAACTATCAATGGAAAAGTGGATGACATGCCATCGTGGGCGGAAAAAGCCAGTCCATCAGGGGCGCGGGATCCGGATCGCCAGGTCGCCATGAGAATCTTCTTGAATTCGTCAGATCGTTGTGGTAAAAGCTGAGGACGGAATAGCATTACCCGTTCGGCGCTCACCTTACGGAGCAATAGGCCTATCATGGAGAATGAGGCGATTACGGATGTTCACCTGGGTTCTCTCAGAGTCGGCATGCCGGGATTGAGTTCTGCATTGGGGGAGGCGTATGCTGAAGCAGCCTCAGTATGCTTCGAGCAAAGGCACGTCAGCGGCGTGCAGATGACGGTGGACGGAGATTGCGTCAGGATCATCGTCGTCACGTGGGACGGGATCAGCGATCAGGCTCGGCGTTCATGGGCTGACCTGCAGAACGCAGTAGAACATGCAGCCTACGGAGTAGCGGCATTGCTGATCTCAGTGCTGACCGAGTACACTATTGTGGCCCAATCGTGCAAAGGAACGGGATTTGACTATTGGCTTGGCCACAAGAACAACCCTCAGCCGCTTTTTCAGCGAAAGGCGCGGCTGGAGGTATCCGGCATACTTGACGGAAGCGAGTCGGATATCAGAAGCCGAATGACCAGGAAGATGAAGCAAACTGGTGAAGGCCGATTGCCCGCGTTTGTGGTGGTAGTGGAATTCGGTAACCCAAGATCGAGGGTGATGAAAAGATGCAGCAAGTAACCGATCTTCACCGAAAGGCGATGGAGTTGGCCTCTACGGCGCATTTGGAGAGAATCCGCGGCCGTTCGGCACAGGCGCACGACCTGATCTGCGAAGCTTCTCAGCGTGAACGTGAAGCTGCATGCCTCGTGAAGGACATGACTGAACTTGAACCTACTCGTTCAGTTCTCTTCCGGAGCGCAGCCTCATTAGCCGTGGAATGCAATGAACTTCGGGAGGCCGAGCGGCTAATCGCTTGGGGGCTCGCTGGAAATCCACCCGAGGAGATCGCGGATGAATTGAGGGACCTCTTGGAGCAAGTGAATTTTGAGCGGCATCTTTCGCTGCGCGGCATGACTCTGCGGCCGGACGAGTTCCAGTTATCGATGTCCGGACCGGCCGTGGGAAATGGGCTTGCTCAGAGCGATGAATTCACGGGCAGGGTCCAAAGCCTGCAAAAGCTCGTGTATCGGACCGCTGCACGTGTCATGCAGTTGCCTTATTGCGAGCGCGGTCCCGACAAGAAGGTCAGAAAGGAGATGGAGGTGTTTCTGTCTGTCCCTCGAGCCGCTTGCTTTGCCGTCTCGTTCCGCTTGGGGGGACTCCACCAACCGAAGCTGCCTGGACAAGACTTGGGAAAAGATGTCATAGATGAAGTCTTTGATTGCATAGACCTGCTCAACACATCAAGCTATGGCGCACTTAGGAAGCGGTTTGCTGAGGAGGCCTACTACACGAACTTCGTAAGTCTGACTCATAGCATCCGGCCTGATGGCAACAGAGTGAAACGGGTGGGGCTGACGTCGCTTCGGCAAGATGCAGAGCGCCGGGTCGTCCTCTCGGAAGGCCGGCAACGAGAAGGGGAAGACATTGATCAACATATTGAAGTTGCTGAGGAGCAAGCCGAGGAGATCAAGGGGATGCTGCTTGTTGCCGATGCCTATCGGGAATCGAACGAGTACATAGTGGTTGTGGACGCTGAGCAGCGCAAGCAGCGTGTACGCGTGCCAACCGGCATGATGGGAGACATCGTTCGCCCGCTGTTCGAGTATGAGGTCGTCGTCCGAGGTAAGCGAGCCGGCAAGTATCTGCTTCTCGAGGATATTCGAAAAGCCGAGTGACAGCTCGCTTCGGCAGCGAGTCTGGAACAGGCGGACGTTGCGGTCGGTCATCGCCTTCGATTACCCCTGCTTCATGTTTACCTCGTCCCTTCGTGGCTTCGTGACAAGCACACTCACACCCGGGCTTTCTTGCTCCACTTTCTCACCCCCTCCGCATAGTACACGGCATTCTCCCACGGGATATCCGGCGGAGCGCCGTGGTCCAGTGACGGCGCGTAACGTCCCTTCTGCCAGGCGACGGTGAAGCCGTGCCGGAGCTCGGCATCGATTGCCGCGGGGCCTCCGACGAGCGCTCGCTTGGCGATGCCGCCCGCGAGGTTCAGCGTGGGGAAGGCCTCGCGCAGCCGGGCGACGTCCATACCCGCCTGCGCTTCGCACGGGCTGATGCCCGTGATGCCGCACGCGATCAGATCCGGGATCAGCGGCCACGCGTTGCCGTCGGTATCGACCCAGAACTCCTTCACGCCCATCTCGCGCATGCCGCCGATGAACTTGCGGTAGCCGGGAGCCATGAACTCGCGGAATCCCGCCGGGCTGATCATCGGGGCCTTGGTGGCGCACATGTCTTCGAAAAACATCGCCTGGTCAAGCCGCACCTCGCCGTCGAGCAGGTGCAAAAACGTTTCGAGCCAGAAGGTCACGAGGTCGTCGACGATGGTGTGCACGAGGGCGGGATCGTCGGCCATGGCGTAGACGAGCCCTTCGACGCCCATCATCTCGCGCATGGGGCCGAAGAGGCCGCACAGGGGGAAGCAGAAGAAGGATGTCCAGTGCGTTTTCGACTCCTCGATGTACATCGCCCGGCCGGTCTGCTGCCAGTCGTCGGGGAGTCGGCCGGCGAGTGTTGGCTGAAAG
>DATKYA010000369.1:0-2747 GCA_035528775.1 Planctomycetota bacterium
CACGCGGTCGCGCGGGATGCCCAGCATGTGGCGTGCTCTGCCGTAGTGGACGTTTCGCTCGTAAGGTCCGGCTTCGATGCCGTTGTAGACCACGCTGATGCGCTCGGGCGGAACGATCTTCGCGTGGAATTCCTTCCACCACTCGGACAGCACGAGCACGCGGGTGCAGCGCCTGAGTGCGAACCTGATCGCCGTGCGGCCCAGGAATCCGCGGCTTTCCCAGAATTCATTGAAGTTGCCGCTGTGATTGTGGAAGATCACCTTGCGGCCCATCAGGCGTGCCACCAGCACGTCGAAGCACTTGCGGTAGGTGTCGAAATTGCCGCCCGCGTACACGTGCACGAGATCGGGCTTGTGCTTGCGGATGGCGGCCCGGTAGTCGCGCAGGATGGCGAGCTGGGCCTTGATCCCCTGCCACAGGCTTCGGTTCTGCGCCGTCCGCTTGCTGCTGTCGAAATGGACCAGCTCCACCTTGTTGTCCAGCGAGCTGGCGAGGGTATCCTTCAGCACCGTCTGGATTCCGCCGGTGGGCGGGTTCACAGGCCCGGCGAGCAGGACCTTGATCTTCCTGCCGGTTTCGGGCTTGGTGAAGGCCACGAAGCCGTCCTTGCGGTGATGGTGGCGCCTGCCCTCATGACCGTGGCCGCTGCGTGGGGGGGAACCTTGTTGCCCGACGCGGGCGGCTTCGTCGCCCTGCCGCTGATCGGCGAGGGGCACTGCCTGAGGCCGACCCCGGTCGCCCCCGCGCTGCTGTTGGCGCCGCCGCCCGGACCGCTGTTGCTGTTGCTGCCCCCGCTGTTGCTGTTGCTGCTGTTGCTGCTGGTGTTGCTGTCCGGGGCCGCGTCCGTCTTGCTGGGGTGCGGCTGCTCCGGGTGCAGGTGATCGTGAATCGCCCTGGCCAGTTCGAGGCTGATCCCCTTGACGGCGGCGATTTCGTCGACGGCTGCGTCTCTTATTTTGCCGAGGTCCTTGAAGTGAGCCATCAGCGCCTTGCGGCGAGCCGGGCCCACCCCCGGGATCCCCGCCAGCGGATCGACGATCAGCTTCTTGCGGCGAAGCTCCTTGTGAAAGCGAATCGCGAACCTGTGGGCTTCGTCCCTCACTCGCTGCATCAGCAGGAGTTCCGGGCTGCTCGGATGGAGCACGATGGGGTCGGGCTTGCCGGGCACGAAAATCCGCTCGCCGATTCTGATCTTCTCGATTTGGCCGGGCCTGGCCTTCAGACGAGTTTTGGCTATACCCGCGACGTCCACGCTCTCGATTGCCAGATCGCCCAGCACCTCCGTTGCCACGCCCAGTTGGCCCTTGCCCCCGTCCACCATGATCAGGTTGGGAAGCTGGTTCTCCTCCCTGGTCTTCACGAGGTGCCTGGTGAGCACTTCCTTCATCATTGCGAAGTCGTCGCTCTGTGTTACGGTTCGAATCTTGAACCGGCGGTACCTGGCCTTGTTGGGGGTCCCGTGGTCGAATGTCACCATCGCCCCCACCGCCAGTCTCCCCTGAATATTGGAAATATCGAAACATTCTATCCTCTCGGGTTTGGATCGTAAGTGAAGTCGTTGCTGGAGAACATCCAGGAGGCGCTCGGTGGATTCCTGCTTCGATACCTTCGCCCGGTAGGAGTTCTCGGCGTTGCACGCCGCCAGGTCGATGAGGCTCTTCTTCTCGCCCCGCTGCGGGCAGATCACGTCGACCTTCTCGCCCTTGAGGTCGGAAAGATAGCTCGCCAGCAGGTCAGCCTCGTCGGTCGGGACGGGAATGAGCACTTCCTTCGGAATGAAGCGTTTCTGGCCGTAGAACTGCTTGATGAACGACGCAAACACGTCGTCGGCACTCAAGCCCGCCGGGTCAGCCACGTGCTGAAGATTGAAGGTAAACGAAGCGAAATCGCCCAGCTTGCCGTCCCTCACAAACATGACCAAGACCTCCATCGCCCCGGGTGCGCGATGCATCCCGAAGATGTCGCGGTCGGGGCTGCTGATCGAGGTGATCATCTGCTTCTCGAAGGTTCGCTCGATGGCGCAAATCTGGTCGCGGAGCTGGGCTGCCCGCTCGAAATGCTGCTCTTTCGCCTCCTGCATCATGTGCTCCCTCAGCCGCTGCAGCACTTCGTCATACTTGCCATTGAGGACCAGGATCACCTGGTCGAGCATCTTGCGATAGGATTCCTCGTCCATGCCCGCACAGTATCCGCAGTTCTCGCCCATCTGCTGGTGCAGACACGGGCGATTGTGCCGCTGCATCTCGACGTTCTTGCACTTGCGCAGCGGGAAGATCCTGTTGAGCAGACGGATGGTTTCCCTCGCGGCCACGCTCGAAGTATATGGCCCGAAGTAGATTATGCCATTCTGACGTGCTCCTTCTTTCTGGATTTTGCTCATTTCGGCCCGCCGCTTCCCAACGGGAAGCTGCACGCGGGGGTACGGCTCGGTCGTATCGATTGCAAGAACGATGTAGCTCTTGTCGTCGGCGAGGCGGAGGTTGAATTTCGGCTTGAATTGCTTGATGAAGTTGTTTTCGAGGATCAGGGCTTCCTTCTCCGTATTGGTCACCACGTAGTCGAAGTCCTTGATCCGCGAAACGAGCGCGCTGTAGAAGACCCTCCCGTCCTCCCCCGCAGTGAAGTACGAACGGACCCTGCCGCGCAGGCTGAGCGCCTTGCCCACGTAGATGATCTCGCCGTGCTCGTCCTTGAACAGGTACACGCCGGGCGCGTGCGGCAGCGATTCGAGCTTCTGCTCGACCGT
>DATKYA010000370.1:0-2378 GCA_035528775.1 Planctomycetota bacterium
TCGAGCGCCCGCGACTTCGGCCAGTATGCCGCCACCCAGACCGGCGCCGCCGTGCCCAGCGATTCGCTCCTCAACGACATGGAATGCGGCGAAGGCGTCGACATGGCCACCCTCGAGCTGCAAGGGGTGCAGCTCGATCTGCTCCGCGAAATCCATTCCACCGGCGTGCCCGTGATAGTGGTGATGATAAATGGCAGGCCGATGTGCATCAACTGGGCCGCCGAAAACGCCGCCGCAATCATCGAAGCGTGGTATCCGGGGCAGGAAGGCGGGCACGCGATCGCCGATGTGTTGTTCGGCGACTGCAACCCGGGCGGCCGGCTGCCGATCTCGGTGCCGCGGTCGGCCGCGCAACTGCCCGTCTACTACAGCTCGAAGGCCCGCGAGCGCAGCAAGTATGCCGATCTCGACGCCGCCCCGGTCTACCGGTTCGCCTTCGGCCTCAGCTACACCACGTTCAGCTACGACAACCTGTCGGTCCGGCCCGCGAAGATCGAGCCGGACGGCAAGGCAACCGTGCGCGTGGACGTGACCAACACTGGCGCTCGCGCCGGCGACGAGGTGGTCCAGCTTTACATCCGCGACGAGGTCGGCAGCCTCACGCGGCCGATTCGCGAGCTGAAGGGCTTCGAGCGCATCAGCCTCCAGCCCGGCGAGAAGAAGACCGTCAGGTTCACCGTCGGCCCCGAGCAGTTGCAGTTCCTCGGGGAGGACATGAAGCCGGTCGTCGAGCCGGGCGCCTTCACCATCATGGTTGGCGGCAACCAGCAGGACGTGCTGACGGGGAAGCTTGAGGTGATCGCGAAGACGCCCGCCGTCCGGAAGCGCCGAAAGTAGGAGCACTGCCAGATTGCTGCAGGTTTTATGTAGGGGCGGGCTGAGGCGACCGTCTTCCGTCGCCCGAATCGCCCGCCCTTGTGCCATCTGCCAATTGTGCGCCTGTTCCGGGCGGGACCGGACTCCGGCCTTGCAACAAACCCGTTGAAATGCCCGCCCTGATGTGGTATAGTTCCCCCATCGCGGCCGGTCCGCGCCTGCTGTTCATTGAGCCGAATTCCGTTTACCAGGTCCAACAGACAACATGACCGTAAAGCAGAAACGACGCATCGCCATCATTGCCGTGTTGATCATCGCGGCCCTCACCGGCACCTTTTTCGCCATGCGGGCGATCCAGGTGGACGATTACGTCTACGGGGCGGGCTACATCACTACGCCCAATCGCTCGAAGGTGCTTTCGGCCGAGAAAGGCCCGGTGAAGCGGCTGCTGGCGGAAGACGGCGATCGCGTGAAGGCCGGCGACGTGTTGCTGGAGCTCGACGATTCCGACCTGCTCGCTCAGATCGACCAGATCAAGGCCGAAGTGAAGCTCGCCGAGGCCGAGATCGAGAAGCAGCGGTCGGTGAATGCCGACGCGTTGAAGCGCCACGAGGATGCCCTCAACCTCGCGAAGGTGGTGATGGAAAACGCGCAGAAAGACTACGAGCGCGACCGCAAGCTCGCCGAGACCGGGGCCGTCTCCGCCGGCGACGTCGAGAAGAAGAAGCACGAGCTGAATCTCGCCACCGCACGATACCAGTCCGAGAAGAACTTCAGTCCCGAGGCGCTCGAGAAGGAGATCGTGGTCTTGCAGCGCAAGGTGGAGCTTGCCCGGCAGCAGCTCGATCAGGCCAACGCGATGGTCGCCCGCCGCAAGATCACCTCGCCGATCGACGGCGTGCTGAACATGAGCATCCTGGCGGTCGGCGAGATCGTCGATCCCAGCCGCCCGCTCGGCGAGGTGTTCGACGATTCGTCGTTCATCATCCGGGTGAAGGTGTCGGAGCGCAACGTCCATAAGGTGAAGGTGGGCCAGCCGGCGTCAGCGTCGATCTCGGCCTATCCGCACCGCATTTTCGGGTATTTTCCGGGCAAGGTGCAGGCCGTCTCGCAGGTGGTCACCCCGCAGACGTCAAGCGAGGGGCACCTGATCACCGAGATCATGATGGATGAATGCGGGCAGCCGCTGAAGCCGGGGATGGCCGCCGAAGTGCGCATCCTGGTCGGGAAGACGTCGCTGTTCGAGAAGATTGTGAACATCGAATAGCGAGATCCTGCGGCACGACCCTCCGCCACATGCAGAACTCGCCGATTTTTCCCTAAAGTTTTTGTTGATTTGTGACGTTATAAATAGATTAAAGGTGAGCGCTGTTGGGCAGGTGAATCATGTGAAGCAAACCCGGCAGCTTTGACAACCGAATAGATGCGTGTCGCTTAGCCAGCGAACAAGCCCCTCCCTCTAACGGCCATATTTTGTGCTCTACCTCCTTGATAGTGCAAAATAGCCCCTTCGGAACCGGCCGTCTACAATGGCGAAGCGACACGCATTTTTTCATTTCGCC
>DATKYA010000371.1:0-7410 GCA_035528775.1 Planctomycetota bacterium
GGACCAAGGCCTTCGATCTTCAATGTTCAATCTGGCTATCCGGTTCACTCCAGTAGCCACTACATGTTGTGCCTCGTGTTTAGCCCCCTTCAGGGGGCTTGCCGGCGGCTCCAGCCGCCGGTAATAGCACCGTCCTTCAGGTGGCCTATCGGCGCCAAACCAGCACACTGCCCTGAAGGACGGTGCTAACACCCGGCTCGGAAGCCGGGAAAGCCCCGTGAACGGGGCTGGGGAAGAAAGCACTCCTCCCATGGAGTCGAAACACTACCGGTTGTGGCCACTTGAGTGAACCGGATAGCCAGAATAATGAATGATGAACGGAAGAGGGAGAAGACCAAGACCATCCAGAGCTCAGAGTTCACAGTTGGTTTGGTGGTAACCGGCGATTGTCCTCCAGCCCAAAGCCCAACGCCCAATGCCGGTCCGGCGTTCATCGTTCATCATTCAAAAGCGCTTGCGTCACGTGCGGCACGGTGTTAGAATGATCGCCTTGGGAGCATGAATGTACCGAGTAGCAGTTTTCATTGATGACTTGGCGTTGCGCCAGAAGATCGTGGGCGCACTGGCGGGGGCGGGCTGCTCGCTCTCCATTCCGAAACGTAGCGACGACTGGCTCGAGTTCATCTGCTCCAGCAGGCCGCAGTTCGCGTTCATCAGCCCCGACTACCAGTCGGCCGGCGTGCAGGAGTTTTCGGCGAGGCTGAAGGACCACGAGGGGCTCAGCGAAATCATCGTGATCCTGGTGGCCGACGAGCAGGCTACCGCGGCGGTGGAGGCCGACTGGGGCATCAGCGACGTGATCCTGCCTCCCTACAACGCGGCCGAGATAGCCCTGCGGATGAAGCTGGTGATGTGGCGCTGCGGTCTTCCTTCCGCCGAAGACGTGCTCGCCGCCGGGACGATCCGGCTGAACCTAGCCAGTTATGAGGTGACGGTTGGCGGGGAGCCGATCGAGATGACCTTCAAGGAATTCGAGCTGCTGAAGTTCCTGATGTCGCACCCGGGCCGCGTTCACACCCGCGACGCACTGCTGAGCCACGTGTGGGGTTACGACTATTACGGCGGCACCCGCACGGTGGACGTACACGTCCGGCGCCTGCGCGAGAAGCTCGGCCTCGAAGCCGCCGAGCATATCGACACCGTCCGCAACGTGGGGTACAGGTTCAAGCAGTAGAATGGACGGAATGGACGGAATGGACGGAATGGACTTGGTGGACTCGGCGTATGGCGCTTTCTTCAGCCCAAAAGCCCAAAGCCTGACTGATCAATTAGTTTCCTGTCGGAAACATGCCCGTAACATTCGGCTGCTATAATATTGTGAAAGGTGATCTGCGATGACATCCGGCGAGAAAGACAAGCAATACGTGATGCGTGTGGCGAAGGAGCACGGGATCAAGTTCGTGCGCCTGTGGTTCACCGACATCCTGGGCTTCCTGAAGAGCTTCGCCATCACGGTAGGCGAGCTTGAGGGCGCACTCGAAGAGGGGATGGGCTTCGACGGCTCGTCGATCGAGGGATTCGCCCGCATCGACGAGAGCGACATGATCGCGTATCCGGATCCGTCGACGTTCGTCGTGCTGCCGTGGCGGGCGAACGAAGGCTACGGCGTGGCCAGGATGTTCTGCGATATCCGCATGCCCGACGGCTCGCCGTTCGTGGGCGACCCGCGGTTCGTCCTCAAGCGCAACCTCAAGGAGGCTACCGACCTCGGCTACACGTATTACGTCGGACCGGAGCTGGAGTACTTCTATTTCAAGAACGCCCAGTCCACCGAGCCGCTCGATAGGGGCGGGTACTTCGACCTGACGCCGCTTGACCTGGCGAGCGACCTCCGCCGCGATACCGTCATCGCGCTCGAAAAGCTCGGCATCGCGGTCGAGTACAGCCACCACGAGGTGGCGCCCAGCCAGCACGAGATCGACCTGAAATACTGCGACGCCTTCACTATGGCCGACAACGCGATGACCTATCGGCTGGTGGTGAAGGAGGTGGCGATGCAGCACGGCGTTCACGCCACGTTCATGCCCAAGCCGATGTTCGGCGAGAACGGCAGCGGCATGCACGTGCACCAGTCGCTGTTCAACGGCGAGCGAAACGCGTTCTTCGATGCAAAAGACCAGTATCACCTGTCGGCGAACGGCAAGCACTATATCGCGGGGCTGCTGAAGCACGCGTCTGAAATCTGCCTGGTGCTCAGCCAGTGGGTGAACAGCTACAAGCGGCTGGTGCCGGGCTACGAGGCTCCGATATACATCTCGTGGGCAACGCGCAACCGCTCGGACCTCGTGCGCGTGCCGATGTATCAGCCGGGCAAGGAAACGTCGACGCGGGTCGAGTTCCGCTCGCCCGACCCGGCGTGCAACCCGTATCTCGCGTTCGCGGTGATGCTCGCGGCCGGGCTGGAGGGCATCCGCAACAAGTACGAGCTGCCTCCGCCCGTCGAACGAAACGTCTACGAGATGACGGCTCGCGAGCGCGCGGATCACGGCATCGGCGTGCTCCCCGAAAACCTCTGGGAAGCCATCAAGATCACCGAGCAGAGCGAACTCGTCCGACGGGCACTCGGTGAGCACGTGTTCGTCAACTTCATCGCGAACAAGAAGCTCGAGTGGGAGAAGTACCGCTCGCAGGTCACGGAATTCGAGTTGCGCGAGTATCTGCCGGTGTTGTGAAGAAGTTTATCGGTTGGCCGGTTGGCCAGTTAGCCGGCTTCTCGTCCATTGGGTCCACTTCGTCCACTGAAAACGCTGATCCGCCAGTGGACCAAGTGGACCAAGTGGACACAGTGGACAACACCAGGTTTCCCGGTAAACTGACAAACTGACAAACTGGCCAACTGGCCAACTGGCCAACCGACAAACTGCTTCCTGAGGAGACCCTGAATGACGCCGAAAGAGTTCTTCGAGTTTGCCAAGAAGAACAACGCCGAGATGGTCGACCTGAAGTTCTGCGACCTGCTCGGCACCTGGCAGCACTGCAGCTACCCGATCGATGTTCTGGACGAGGACACGTTCGTAGACGGTCTGGGGTTCGACGGCTCGTCGATCCGCGGCTGGCAGGGGGTTCACCAGTCGGACATGCTCGCGGTGCCGGACCCCGACACGGCAGTCCTCGATCCTTTCTATGCCCGGCCCACGGTGAGCGTGCTGGCCGACATCGTTGATCCGGTGACGAAGGAGCGGTACACCCGCGACCCGCGCCACATCGCGAAGAAGGGCGAAGCCTTCTTGAAAGAAACCGGCCTCGCCGATACCTGCTACATCGGACCCGAGCCTGAATTCTTCATCTTCGACGAAGTCCGCTACGAGCAGAACCAGCACCGCGGCACCTACGAGATCGATTCGGTCGAAGGCGCGTGGAACACCGCCCGTTTCGAAGAGCCCAACCTCGGCTACAAGCCCAGCTTCAAGGGCGGATACTTCCCGGTCAGCCCTACCGACACCTTCCACGACCTCCGCGGCGAGATGGCCTACACGATGCGCAAGGTCGGGATCATCGTCGAAGCCCATCACCATGAAGTCGCCACCGCCGGCCAGAGCGAAATCGACATGAAGTTCCAGCCGCTCGCGAAGATGGGCGACCAGTTCATGTGGTACAAATACATCATCAAGAACGTGGCGAAGCGGCACAACAAGACCGTCACGTTCATGGCGAAGCCGATCTTCCAGGACAACGGCTCGGGGATGCACACGCACTTCTCGCTGTGGAAGAAGGGCAAGCCGCTGTTTGCCGGCAACAAGTACGCGGGGCTGAGCGAGATGGCATTGCACGCGGCGGGCGGAATCCTGAAGCACGCCCCGGCGCTGCTCGCGTTCGCCGCGCCCACCACCAACTCGTATCGCCGGCTCGTCCCCGGCTTCGAGGCTCCGGTGAACCTGTGCATCTCGGCGCGCAACCGCTCGGCGTCCATCCGCATCCCCATGTACTCGGCCAGCCCGAAGGCCAAGCGGCTGGAGTTCCGCTGCCCCGATCCCACCTGCAACGGCTACGTCGCGTGGTCGGCCATCCTGATGGCGGCCATCGACGGCATCCAGAACAAGATCGATCCGGGCCAGCCGCTCGACCGCGACATCTACGAGATGAGCGCCGAAGAACTCGTCGGCACCCGCAAGACGCCCGGTTCGCTCGACGAGGCCCTCGGTGCACTTGCCGGCGACCACGAGTTCCTCCTCCAGGGGGGAGTCTTCACGCAGGACGTGATCGATACCTGGATCACGTGGAAGCGCGAGAAGGAAATCACCGAGCTCGCGTTCCGGCCGCATCCGTACGAGTTCCATCTGTATTACGATTGCTGAGAGCAATCGAAACGATTCCGGAAATCACACGCAGGGGCGGGCCACAGGTGCCCGCCCCTTGGCATGAGCACAGTGGACGTAGTGGACCAAGTGGACCAAGTGGACATAGTGGACAGAACGGACGAAGCGGTGCCAGACGGGCGCGATTGCCCGTTGATTCCCAGCTCCCTTTCGTTATAATCTTCCGTAATCGTCGTCCCGGATGGGGCGGCTCCGTGCGGTTGCATTCACAGGAGAATCGTGATGGCGAAGAAGCCTCTGCTCGGCATTCTTGGCGGGCCGAAGACGGTAACGTTTTCCTGGCCGCCGTATCCGGCGATCGACCACACGGAAGTACACGCGGCGACGGAAGTGATCATGTCGCGCAATCTGAGCGACTGCGGCCGCGGCCCGTTCACCGCGCGAATGGAAGACGCCTACGCGGCGTACTTCGGCAGCACGTACTGCCTGTCGTGCTGCTCCGGCACGTCGGCCATTCACGCGGCGCTGTTTGCCGTGGGCGTGAAGCCCGGCTCCGAAGTGCTCACCTGCGCCCACAACTGGATCAGTGCCATCACCGCCATCTTGCACGCGGGCGGCACGCCGGTGTTCTGCGATACCGCCCCCGGCACATGGAGCATCGATCCGAAGGAAATCGCGCGCAAGGCCACCCGAAACACCAGGGCCGTGGTGGTCACCCACCTGTGGGGCATTCCGGCCAACCTCGATCCGATCCTGCGCGCCTGCAGGAAGCTCGGCCTGCCCGTGATCGAAGACGTGTCGCACTCGCACGGCTCCATGTACAAGGGCCGCTACTGCGGCACCATCGGCGAGGTCGGCGCGTTCAGCCTGCAAGGCTCCAAGGCGATCACCGCCGGCGAAGGCGGATTCCTGCTCACCGACAGCGACCTCTGCTACCAGCGGGCACTGGTGCCCGGCCACCATGGAGTGCGGCTGGGCGGCCTCACGCTGGACGAGGTGAAGCCGTTCGCGCCGTCCGGCGGGATGTGGACGTATCGCATCCCTACGATCGCCGCGGCCATCGCCACGGCTCAGCTTCAGAAGCTGCCGTCGCTGAACGCGGCCAGGCAGGCCAACTTCGACCGCCTGCTCGCGCGGCTGAAGAAATACGATTTCATCACGTGGCCGAAGCTCGCCCCGAAGAGCGTGCGCGGCTGGTACGGCACCCCCGCGCTGTTCAACGCCCGCAAGGCCGGCCTCTCGCGCGACACGTTCGTGAAGGCCTGCCAGGCCCAGGGCATCGCCATCGGCGGCGAAGGCTACTGCGACTGGAGCCAGATTCCCCTCTTCCAGGATATGAGCGTCTTCGGGCAGATGTTCGTGCAGAAGCACGCCAACGGCGTCGAATTCAAGCCCTACCCCAAGGGCAGCTTCCCCAACTACGAAGCCGTGCGGCAGAGCATGCTACTGATTTCCGTCCCTCACGTCGAGTTGCCGATCCTGATGGACCAGGAAGCCGATGCCTTCGACATGATCGTCGAGAACCTGCCGGCACTGAAGAAGTGGGAGAAGGAACAGGAAGGAAAATGAGGAATGATGAATGATGAATGATGACCGGGGATGCTTCTCTCCCTGTTCCTTGTTCCTTGGAAACTATCTCAAAAGGCGATCCCGATGTAGGGGCGGACGGCGTCCGCCCCGGGGGCACACGCCGTGTGCCCCTACATGATCCTGTTGTATGTTTTGAGATAGTTCTTTCATCGTTCATCGTTCATCATTCATTTTGCCCTTCTTTCGCGGTATAATGTACTTCCGGCAATCATCCATCACTCGCGGAGACCCCATGCAAGCCAAACTTGCCTTGGAAGACGGCACGATATTCACCGGAAGATCGTTCGGCGCACCCGGCGAACACAGCGGCGAGGTGTGTTTCAACACATCGATGATGGGCTACCAGGAGATCCTCACCGACCCGTCATACGCCGGGCAGATCGTGACGATGACCTATCCGCTCATCGGCAACGTGGGCGTGAACGACGAGGACGTCGAATCGGCCCGGCCGTGGGTGGAGGGATTCGTCGTCCGCGAGGCCAGCCGGATCGCCAGCAACTTCCGTTCGCAGGGATCGCTGCAGGACTACCTCGCCCGCCACGGGATCATCGGCCTCGAGGGGATCGACACGCGGGCGCTCACCCGCCACATCCGCAGCCGCGGCGCGATGATCGGCGTGCTGTCGACGATCGACCTCGCCGACGCGTCGCTCGTGCAGAAGGCGAAGACCGCCCCGCGGCTCGTCGGCTACGACTGGGTGGCGCACGTCACCGCGAAGCAGCTCTACCCCTGGGCCGACGGCTTCACGTGCGAATTCGCCCCCGAGCCCCGCGCACAGGCTGCAGGCTGCAGGCTGGAGGCCAAATCAGAATTCAGAATTCAGAATTCAGAATCCAGGGCCACCGAGGCCGCCGATTGTGATCCCCAGCCGGCAGCATCTTCCTCCCTCAAAGCCCAAGCCCCAAGCCCCAAGCCCCAAGCCCGCCCCCACGTCGTGGCGATGGACTTCGGCACCAAGAACAGCATCCTCCGCCACCTGGTCGACATCGGCTGCCGTGTGACCGTGGTGCCGGCGTCGGCTACGGCTGACGAGATTCTCGCGGTCGAGCCCGACGGCATCTTCCTCTCGAACGGCCCCGGCGACCCCGAGGCGTGCGGCTACGCCGTGCAGACCATCCGCAGCCTCATCGGCAAGCGACCCATCTTCGGCATCTGCATGGGACACGAGCTGCTGGCGCTCGCGCTGGGTGGGAGGATCGTCAAGCTGAAGTTCGGCCATCGCGGCGGAAATCAGCCCGTCATCGAGCTTGCCACGGGCACCATCGACATCACCTGTCAGAATCACGGCTTCGCCGTCGACGCCGATTCACTCGATCCCGACCAGGTCGAGATCACGCATCTGAACCTGAACGACCGCACCTGCGAGGGCCTGCGGATGAAGCGGCAGCCGGTCTTCTCCGTGCAGCATCACCCCGAGTCATCCCCCGGCCCGCGCGACGCCGCACATCATTTCGATCTGTTCGCTCGGGTGCTCGCGGGCGAGAGCGGATGGTGGGAGGAAGAAATGAGGAATGATGAATGATGAATGAAGAGAGCCGCTCGCCGTTGTTCATCTCGCGTCCGT
>DATKYA010000372.1:0-5169 GCA_035528775.1 Planctomycetota bacterium
CGGCAACATAGAAGACTCCTTTCTGATCCAGAGAGTTCTGCTACTCAATGAATCGTCAGGAGTCTTCTTTTTCCTTTAGCGAAAAGTGCCCTGAACGGCACGAAAAAATGGCAAAAGTCGAGCTAAGAAACTATCTCAAAACATCCAACAGGATCATCATGTAGGGGCACACGGCGTGTGCTCCCGGGGCGGACGCCGTCCGCCCATCGGGATCGCCTTTTGAGATAGTCTCTAAACTGAGGGGCGAACCGTCGGTGCAGGTGTCGGTCGTTGACTGTTGATCGTTAGACCTTGCCTGTTGAACGTTCGTCTTCCTTCGGTGTTCGTTCTTCTCCCCCTTCATCCCTTCATCCCATCCTCCCATCATCTCTTCATCCAGCCTTCCAGCGTGCCCGGCTTGATCAGGCCCATCGCGAAGGTCTGATCCAGATTTCGATCAAAACGCAGGCGGATGCCATCGAACTGTACCGTGGCAGGCTCCGGGAATGCGAAGGCGACGCTCGATGAATACCCCGGGAAGAACAGCTCGATGCCCGCCACGTTTTCGCGCGTGTCGCCCTTCTTCTGTGGAAGCTCGGCTTGCGTGAGTTGGCCGTCGGCACCGCGAACGAGAATGGCCGACCACGCGGCTGGCCCGCCGAGCTGGACCCAATCCTCGCCCGTCTCGAAATGCAGGCCTTCATCGCCCGACCAGACTCGGTAGAAGCTCCATTCAATGCGGTCCTCCCTGAAGAAGACCAGGATGCTTGCCCCGGCGGAGACGTTCTGCCCGGCGGGCCTGGGGAACGGCAGCACGCCCGCGCTTTCCTGCCAGCCGCGGATGAGTTTGCCGTCCTTGGAGTAGATGTTGATGATGCCCTCGGACAAGAATTTCCGCCCCGGCCCTTCCTGGCCGTGCCGGCGATTCCAGAAATCCCCCTGGTAGCGGAGCCGGCCGTCGCCGTCGACAAGATACCGCGAAGCCCCGTTGAGCATGAGCGTTCGCATTATGTAGTTGGGCGTTACGATCAGGTTCTCGCCGAAGCCCTGGAAGGCGTAGTCCGCCTTGAGGATCGCGCCGACGGTGAGCGGGAAGTTGAACGGCAGGCCCGCCTGCGGGGCGTTCGGCCCGGCGATTCGCGGCGTGCATGTGGCAGTGTGCCAGCCGGATTCGGCGGACGACGCGAATGTGACGCTGAACTCGCGACTGCCATGGGCCGGCACGGGATCCAGCTTGACGGTGGCGGGGTCAGTCTTGACGCCCATCGGCAGCGCGAAGGCCAGCGTGGCCGCAAGCGGGTCATCGGTGTTGTTGGCGGCTACGAACGTGACCGCGGTGCTTCCCTTCTCCGGTAGCCGAACCAGCTCATCCTTCGGGCGCACGGCCAGGGGCGGAAGGATATCCCACGCGTTCCGTTCCGCGGCAACGGGCACGAGCGCGGTGCCCGCGACCGCCCTCGGCTGGATCGCGAGGCTGCCGCCAGCGGCAGTGCCGGGCACGTTCAGCTCCAGCGCCGCAACCGTTTCCGCACCGGGTGGCAGGCCGTCAACGCGGAGCAGTGCCGCATCGTGGCCGAAGCCTTCGGGCAGGTCCATCAGCACGCCCAACTCGGCGAGCGCGCGGCCGGTCTGATTCCTGACGAGAACAGGCACCTCGTTCTTCATGCCGGCGATCAGACCGCGCCGTGGGTGCGGGAAGCTCACGGAGAAGACCTTGGGCGGCTCCGGCGTCTTTGCGTAGGTTACGACATTCCCGTCGCGCCGGAATTTCTGCTGCTTGCCGTTCAGCGTCAGGCTTGCCACCTCGGCTTGCGGCGGCACGACGATCCGGAAGCCGCGCCAGTCTCCCCGTGCGACGAGCCTGTTCCCCTGCAGGCGCATCCAGCCGTACGTGGTGCCCGAGAAGCCTTGCCGGCCGTCGTCGGATGTCATATCAAGCCGCTGATCGAGTTCATCGCCCAACGCCGTAAACGCCCAATCGGTGTAGGCGTCTGCTGTCACCATTGCGAATGCCGCGTCCGGGCGCGATGCGAGCAGTGTGACGTCCTTGATCCGGGGGGACGCATCCTGGTACGGCTCGTGGGCGACTGCAAAGACGGCCTGGCGCCCGTGCCGCCGGGCTACCAGCATCGGCAGATTACCTTCAGGGTTGAACAGGGCGTCGTCGGGCGGTCCGCCCGACGGGCTGTCGCCCACGTACACTTGCGTCTGCGGGCTGGCTGCCATAGTGAGGCGCACACCCACGTGCCGCTTGAACCATTCATCGCCGAAATTGCCGACGGCCGATGGTAGTTGGCAGGTGTTCTGCACGAAGTCCACCGACCACGCCGCGTCGGTTTGGCGCGCCATGACGTTCTCGAACCACCAGTAGCGGTCGAGCGGGCCGCCCAGGTGCCGGTAGAGCGATGGCTCGTCGAGCTGCCAGTTGCCGATGGCGTGGATGAGGTAGTCGTAATCGTGCTGGTCGTTGCTGTCGGCCGCGAAGATATCGAGCAGGTATTCCCGCGTGAGAAACAGCGCCCGCGCGAGCTTGACTCCCGGATAGCCGCCGGCGGCGGTCACGTGAAACTTCACCTCCGGCGTGAAGTCGTGCCGGTGCGAGCACGGGCCGAAGTCGATGTTCTGGCCGTCGGTGCAGAGCGTGTTGTGCGCAGGCACCTGCCGCGTGTAGCCGGCGCTGGCCGATTGATACTGCTGGGGGAGGTAGTCGGGATACAGCAGCCGGCCGAAGGCGTGCAGCGTGATGCCCAGCTTGTCGGTGTGTTGGTGCCCATAGGGAAACGTCATCAGGTGCAGCACCGCCAGGCCGCTGCCGGTCCAGTAGGATGGGCTTTCGTCGGCCCGCAGCATGGCGATGCCGGATTCCGGCCAGACCGTGGACGGCGCCGGCGGCGGTTGAACGTCATCCGGCAGGGGCCTGTACCATTCCAGCGGCGGCTTGTAGTCGGCGGCAAATTTCAGCAGCCCCGCGTATTTCAGGTCGCCCGAGAGGCACCACGCATACGCAAGCGAGTCGACCGCGTTCAGGATTCGGCGGTTGTCGCCGGCCGGGTTGAGCAGGAACAGGTCGTTCCACGCGGCCGGATAGCCCGTAGCGCCATCACCGTAGGTGGCCACGCGCATCTGGCTGCGGCCGTTGCCGACAGGCTCAAGCGGATACGCCATGCCGATGAACGAATCGATGAACAGCCGTGCGGCGGCCCGGCGGGGATTCGGCTTGCCCTCCACCACCTCGCCGACCGGCCAATCGAGCATCTGGCCGTACCGGTAGGCGACGCGCTGCACGCCGTCGTTGAACAGATCGGTGCCCTCGTAATACTGCAAGTACCGGCACAGCCGCAGCGTGAGCGGGAGGACCATGTGGGCGATGGGGTAGATGTTCGCCTCGTCCCACACGCCGCCATCCTCGAGAAGATGCGCGAGAACCGTGAGCACGCCGCCGCGATTCCGGCCGAACGTGCCGCCGTCGTAGCGGAGGCCCCAGTCGGCGTAGCGATCGTTTCCGAGCGCCATGCCCGCAACCGCCGCGTACCAGTGCGGCTTGAACTCGAGGTTCGGCGTCGAGCCGCCGAGCTCGTTGGTGTAGAGGAGCCGGTATTCGCAGGTATTCTCGAGCGCCTGGCGGATCTTTGCACGGCTCTCGTTGTCGAGGAAGTCGTGGATCCTGTCGAAGGTGAGCGCCGGCTCAACGTCGAGCTCGTAGTACTGGTGGGGCCCGCGCCCGCTGGCCTTCAGCTTCTCGATCCAGTCGGCGTATTGCTTCCCGGTGCGCTCCGACCACTTCAGCAGCCAGGTCTTCGCGGTCTCGGCGTAGGCTGCGTTGCCTTCCATGGCATAGAACAGCCCCGCGGCACAGCCGTCGCCCTTCTCGGCTGCCGTTCGCATCTTGTCGTATTCGCCGGCGGCCCAGGCGTCCTGCTGCACGATTGTGCGGATGCGCTCGACCTCTTCGCGGGGAGTGAGGAATGGTCGGCCGTGTTTCGGAGCTGCCCACGCCGCGCCCGCAATCGTGCTGAATGCGGCTGCCATCGCGAACACCACCGCCGCACGCGCTCGCACTGTCGCTGCAACGATGCTCATCTGAGTCTCCTTGTTCTTGCGTGCCGGTAATTGCAGCCATCTGCGAGGAATATCGACTGCCGAAGGGCGGGCGCGGGGACCCGCCCCTACATCCGGCTTATCGTCTCCTAGGCTTGCCCTTCGTTGCCTCGGGGCGCGGCTTCTGCTTCCGGCCGGCGCCGGGTCGCCGGGCAGCTTTCACCTTGGCAGGCTTTGCGGCCTTGGCTCTGCCGGCGCGCTGGCCGTGCGGGCGCTCCGGCACGAGGTCCAGCGTGCGGCGCGGCACGTCCACCTTCGCGATCACCACGTCGAGCATGTCGCCCACGCGGAAGCTCTTCCCGGTCCGCTCCCCGCGGACGATCCCGTAGCGCGAATCCAGCTCCCACCAGTCGTCGCCCAACTGCTCGATCCGGACCAGCCCGTCGATCAGGTACCGGGGCGACTGCACGAAGATGCCGAAGTTCGTGACGCCGGTAATCACGCCGCGGAACGACTCGCCCAGCTTGCCCTCGAGGTGCTGGAGCAGAAGCACCGTGCGAAGCTCGTCTTCCGCCTGCTCCGACAGCCGCTCGGTGGCCGAGCACGCCTCGCCGAGCTTCACGAGGGCGGGCACGTCCTCCGGCGGGCGGTGCGGGAGCCGGCCCTGGCAGTATTCCGCAATCAGCCGGTGCACCGTGAGATCGGGGTAGCGGCGGATCGGGCTGGTGAAGTGGCAGTAGTTCTTGCTCGCCAGCGCGAAGTGGCCGATCCGCATCGGCGAGTACTCCGCCTGCTGAAACATCTTCAGGATGGCGAGGTTGATGGCGTAGCTCTCGGGGCGGCCGCGCACGCTTTGCAGCAACGCCTGGATGTCGTGCCGCGACATGTCCCGCGGCAGCTTCTGCCCGCACGCACGCACGAAATTCGTGAGCTGTTCGCTCGACACGGCGTCGGGCGACGGATGAATCCGCCGCAGGAACGGCCGGTCCAGCCGGTCCAGCAGCCCGGCGACCGCCTCGTTCGCTTCCACCATGAACATCTCGATGATCTTGTGCGAGAACGACGGCTCCTCCGGCACGGCATCGATCACCTTGCCGGCCTCGTCGAACACGAGGTTGACCTCGGGCAGGTCGAGCTCGAGCGCCCCGGCCG
>DATKYA010000373.1:0-2355 GCA_035528775.1 Planctomycetota bacterium
CATCCGCACGCGGCGGGTACGATTGGATTACCGAAGTGCTGTGGCCGGTGCGGCTGACGGTTGCCCCCGGCGACCGCACGATCCTGCGCGCCGAGGAGGGCGTCACGCTCGCGGTCGAAGTGACCGGCGGGCACGCGGCGAGCGCGAAGCTCGTGGTCGAGAAGGACGATGGCAAGCCGTTCGTCGAGCGCGAGCTCGAGCTGTCGCCGCAGGGCAAGGTCCGCCGGGCCGAGCACGTTATCGGGCCCGAGGCGGCGGCCGGCGTCGACAAGTTCATCGCCTACCGGTTCATCGTCGGCCGGCACGCCAGCAAGCAGTACATGATCCGTGTCGTCGAGCGGCCGCGAATCGAGAACATGTCGGCCGAGCTGCATTTTCCCGCCTACACGCAGATGATGCCGCAGGAGCTGACCGGCATGTTCAGCTCGATCCGGGCGCTGGAGGAGACGGCGGTCACGCTGTCGCTCGCGGCAAACAAGCCGCTGCAGCGGGCCACGCTGGTGTTCGACAACGACGACGAGACGGCCCAGCCGCTGGACATCAGCGGGCGGTTCGCCGCCACGCAGTTCGTGGTGAAGGCCGCCTCCGAGGCCCGGCTCGACATTGTCTGCGAAGACGGCTACCCGATGAAGGAGCCGGCGCGGTTCAAGATCGAGCCGATCGAGGACGCCGCACCCGAAATCCAGATCCTGATGAAGAAGGACGAGCTGATGCTGCTGAAGGACGAGGTGCGATCATTCACCTTCGCGTATACCACCAGCGACGATTTCGGCGTGTCGCAGGTGCAGGTGCAGTACGAGGTGGAGCCGGTCGACAAGACGCTGGGCCGGGAGAAGCGGGGCGGCGAGTTCAAGCCCGTCGCCTTCGCACGGCCCGAGCAGAAGGTGCGCGACGTGATGGCAAAGCTGTTTGCCGAGGTCGACGTCAAGCCCGGCGACCGCGTGACGTTCTGGATGACCGCGACCGACAACAACACGAAGACTGGCCCCGCGACCGGCCGGTCGCTCGCGCACAGCTTCGTGGTGGTGTTGCCAAACTTGGCGGGCTACAACCAGCCGGAGTTCGACTGGGCGCTGCGCCGCTCGCTGCTGCTGGGCTCGCTGACGAAAGTCCGCCGCAACACCGATTTCCTGCGGCTGCCCGAGAAGCAGATCACCGCCGAGAAAACCGTCCCCGCGCCCAAGCACAAGATCGCCGCACACGTGCCGTCGGAAAGCTGGCCCGCCGGCGTCGAGCAGGCCGTGACCGATTACCTGAGGCTGCTGAGCACGCATGGAAGCGGGGAATGAGGAAGGCGGAGAAGGGATGAAGAGTACAGAAGAAGCACGATCCGATGTGTCCAATTGGTCAACTGCGTCCACTTGGTCCATTATTTCCACTGCGTCCAGTTGGTCCATTGTGTCCAATTGGTCCACTGCGTCCAATTGGTCCACAACGTCCACTGAAGCGGCATGGAGCAAGCAGTGTTTCGGGTTCAGTGCGTGCTATTCCTGGTGATCTGGCTGCCGGTCGCGCTGGCCGGCGAATCGAGCTGGACACGCCGCGCCGCCGACGGCAACCGCGAAATCCTGACGGCCGACGACCTCAGCAGGATTTCACTCGGCGAGCCTGTCGACCGGCGCGGCAAGATCGTCCTGCGACGCATCAAGCCGGCGGACCCGCACATCGACTGGTACACCGACCCGACGGCGATCCCGTTCGTGACCTATCAGTTCGAGCAGCGCACCGGCCTGCCCACGTACACCAACAACGAAGGGCTGGACGTGGCGACCGATGAAGTGTTCGAGTTTCCGCTGGTCTACCTGACGGGCCACGCGAGCTGGCAGTTCAACGAATCCGAGGTGGAGAACCTCACGAAGTTCGTGAAGCGTGGCGGATCGATCCTGCTGGACGACTGCTACATCCGCCGGAGCACGTTTACCGACAGCTTCGTGCCGGAGGCCAGCAAGATCATTCCGGGGGCGGAGTTCGGCGTGGTGGGAGCTGCCGACCCGCACACGGCCGAGCTGTTTCGGATGTGCTACACGTTTCCGCCGCACCAGTTGCCGGGCACGGCGGTGGCGTTCGGCGGAATCGGCACGAACAACTGGCAATACGCGCTGTGCGACGGCCGACCGGCTGTCGTTTTCACGCCCAACGACGACGGCTGCGCGTGGGAAGTGTCCAGCCCGCCCACCGCCTCCAACCCCATCGGCGAGGGGATCGGGCATGGCGGCAGCAACGAAGATCGGGAGATGATTTACCAGTGGGCGACCGATTGGTTTCTGTTTGCCCTGACGCATTGATTGTGAGTGATTCTGAAGTGTGGTTCTGACACGAAGGCACGAAGTCACGAAGGACCACGAAGAAGAAACA
>DATKYA010000374.1:0-13042 GCA_035528775.1 Planctomycetota bacterium
GCCCGTGCCCACCGATATCGCCTGCGAGAAGTGCGGCAAGCCGATGCTGATCCGCACGAGCGTCCGCGGGCGATTCCTCGGATGCTCCGGCTATCCCAAGTGCCGCAACACCGCCCAACTGCCGCCTGAGCTTGAAGAGGCTAAAGCCGCCGGTGAAGAGGCGAAAATCACCGGCGAAGCGAAAACAGAAGAGGAGAAGGCGGCACCGGAGGTGGTCGGTTGAGGGAAGCTGCGGCTTGAGGCCTGAGGCGAGGAAAGTAACATACACTGAGTCGATTCAGTCCATCGCGTCCATCGCGTCCACTGATCGCAAGACCCAATGGCGTAAGATCAAGGCTGGAAAAGGGCGGGCGATTCGGGCGACCGCTTCGGTCACAGGAAGACATCGCGGAGCCCGCCCCTACAGGCCCGATCCCCGGAAAATCCCGAAAAATACCTTGACACCGTCGATCGAAGCGCTATAATTATATATAGACGAAGGGATCAACTCGCAGGCCCGACCCGAATCCCGTCCCGAACCCCGTAGGGGCCTATGAGCACGTCCAACGGATTTCACAGCTTATCATTTCAATCTCCCTGATTTGCCCGAAACCGCACCGGATCGACACAAGGCGCTAGACCGCCCCAAACATCAATCTTATCAGGCAGGTGCTGTTCGGACAATCGGGCCGGTTTTTCTGGACGTGACAAGCTGCGCCGGCAACTCACCCGGGTAAACCACCCGCGGGCCGTGCAAACCTTCCGGAGAACACTCGGGGCGTAAAGCTCGCCGGACTCGCGGCTCAACGCGGCCGATCAGGCGGCCGCAGCCCGAAAGCCCGTAGCCCATAACCCAATCTCAGGCAATGCCGAAGAAATTCTTCCTCATCGACGGCCATTCGCACAGCTACCGCGCCTACTACGCGCTGCCGCACCTCTCGGCACCCGATGGCCGGCCCACGAATGCCGTCCTGGGGTTCACCAATATCCTGTTCAAGATCCTCCGCGAGGAAAAGCCCGACTACGTGGCCGTGGCATTCGACTGCAAGGAGCGGTCCTTCCGCCACGTCGCATACGTGGAATACAAGGCCAACCGCAAGGCGATGCCCGAAGACCTCTCGGAGCAGATCGAGCTGATCAAGCAGATCGTCGAGGCCAGCAACATCACGATCGTGGCAAAGCCCGGCTTCGAGGCCGACGACGTGATCGGCACGCTCGCCCGCCAGGCCGCCGCCAAGGGCATCGACGTTTTCATCGCCACCAACGACAAGGATTCGCTGCAGCTCCTTGACAATCACATCTGCCGCTACGACTCCGCCGGAAACGCCTACTGCGCCCATGATCTCAAGAGCGAGAAGGGCATCGAGCCGTGGCAGGTCATCGAGATGATGGCACTCAGCGGCGACACCTCCGACAACGTGCCCGGCGTGGAAGGCGTGGGCGAGAAGACCGCCCTCCAGCTCGTCCAGCAGTTTGGCACCGTCGAAAACGTGCTCGCCAACACCGACAAGATCAGCGGGACCAAGCGCAAGGAACGCCTGGCACGCGACGCTGATATTGCCCGGCTCAGCCGCTCGCTGGTGACCATCGACTGCAACGTGCAGCTCGACGTGGATGTCGACGACTGCATCCGCCGCGAGCCGGACGTCCCCAGGCTCCTCAAGATCTTCCGCGAGCTCGACTTCAAGAAGCACGCGGCCGACCTCACGAAGGAAGCCGCGGCCGCACCCGCACCCACGGATTTCGAGGGCCGCGACTATCACCTCGTCGACACGCCGGAGAAGCTGACCGGCTTCCTCGCGGAGCTCGCGGGCATGCAGGAATTCGCGTTCGATCTCGAATCCACCAGCCCGAACCCGATGGACGCCCGGATCGTGGGATTTTCCTTCTCGTGGCGCGAACGCCAGGGCTGCTACATCGCACTCGAAGGCCCCGCCGGCACCATGCTGCCCCGGAAGGACGTGCTGGCTCAGCTCAAGCCGATCCTCGAAAACGACAAGATCGGCAAGCTCGGACAGAACCTCAAGTACGACAGCATCGTGCTCCGCAACGCCGGCGTCGCACTGCGGGGAACCGTGTTCGACACGATGATCGCCGCCTACCTGCTCGATCCCGGCCGCCTGCGGAACAACCTGTCGGAGCTGGTGATGGACTTTTTGGGCGAGCGCAAGACCCGCATCACCCAGCTCATCGGCACCGGCAAGGAACAGCTCTCGATGAACCTGGTGGACGTGACCACGGTGTGCCGCTACGCCTGCGAAGACGCCGACATGGTCTGGCGGCTGGCGGCCGTGCTGCGGCCCAAGCTCGCCGAGCAGAACCTCGACCGCCTGCTGGCGGACGTCGAGCTGCCCCTGATGCAGGTGCTCGCCGAGATGGAATTCAATGGCGTGAAAATCGACGCGCCGTTCCTCAACGAAATGTCTAAAAACATTGGCGCCGAGCTTGTCGAGATCGAAACTGAAATCAAGAAACAAGCCGGCCCGGACTTCAACGTGGCCTCGCCCAAGCAGGTGTCGGCACTGCTGTTCGAGAAGTTTGGCCTGACCAAGTCGAAGCGGACGACCCTCGGCTACTCCACCAGCGCCAGCGTGCTGGAGGCACTGAGCAACAAGCACGATCTGCCGGCACTCGTGCTCAAGCACCGGCAGCTCAGCAAGCTGAAATCCACCTATATCGACGCCTTGCCGAAGATGATCAACAAGCGCACGGGCAGGATCCACACGTCGTTCAACCAGACGGTCACCTCGACCGGCCGGCTGAGCAGCAGCGATCCGAACCTGCAGAACATCCCGATCCGCACGGAGCTCGGGCGGGCGATCCGCAAGGCGTTCGTGCCATCGGCCCCCGACGCGGTGATGCTCTCGGCCGACTATTCGCAGATCGAGCTGCGGCTGCTCGCCGACCTGTCGGAAGATCCCACGTTGATGGCCGCGTTCTGGCAAGACAAGGACATCCACGCGTTCGTGGCCTCGCAGATCAACGGCGTGGCGCTGGAGGATGTGACGCCCGACATGCGCCGCAAGGCCAAGGCCGTCAACTTCGGAATCGTCTACGGCCTCACGCCCTTCGGCCTCTCCAAGGGCATCGGCGTCAGCGTCGAAGAAGCGCGGCAGTTCATCACCGCGTACTTCCAGCGATACAGCCAGGTGAAGCGGTACATCGACAGCGTGATCGCCGAAGCACGGGAGCGCGGATACGTGCTGACAAAGCTGAACAGGCGCCGGAATATTCCGACAATCAATTCGACGAACGACCAAGAACGCCGCTTCGCAGAACGCATCGCGATCAACACCGTCATCCAAGGCTCCGCGGCCGACCTGATCAAGGTCGCAATGAACAACATTTTCTCCAGGCTGCAGTCTGGGGGGCACGCCACCAGGATTCTGTTGCAGATTCATGACGAACTGGTTTTCGAGGTGCCGAAGGCCGAGCTGATGTTTGCCCGGCCCATCATCGAGCGCGAGATGACCTCGGCCTTCGCACTCAAGGTCCCGATCAAGGTCAACATCGAGGCAGGGCCCAACTGGCTTGAGGCAAAATGACGGTAGGGGCGGACGGCGTCCGCCCCAGGGCACACGCCGTGTGCCCCTACACAAACCAGCAATCGTGATCGGCATCAGCGGGGCGATCGCCTCCGGCAAGACATTCGTGGCCGAGCTGCTCGCACGCGAGCTCGGAGCCGCCGTCATCTCAGCCGACGCCATCGCACACGACGTGCTCGCCCGCGACCCGCACGTGCGACAGGAAATCATCCGCCGCTGGGGAAACGCCTGCCTCGACGAGAATGGCGAGATCTCACGGGCCAGGCTCGCACGCATCGTATTCGACAGCTCCGACGATCTCGCGGAGCTCAACCGGATCATCCAACCGGCCATCCTCCGGCGGATCGCGGATGAGATCGATTCGGCCCGCAGGCAGGGATCGCCGTGGATCGTGCTCGACGCCGCACTGCTGTTCGAGACCGGCCTCGACACGACCTGCGACATCAGGATATTTGTGGAATCGGACTGGACCATTCGGGCCGAGCGTGCCCGGCGCGACCGCGGCTGGACCGAAGACGACCTTCGCCGCCGAGACGCGGCACAATTGCCCGTCCAACAGAAAATCACCTTTTCGGATTACATAGTCAACAATAACAGGACCAAAGATGAGACCAAACGGCAGATCGAGAATATCGTCACATGCATCAAACGGCACAGGAGAACAAACAATGGCAAACAGCAAAGCGAGTAAGAACTCGTCCGCGGGCGCGGCAAGCTCGGCGCCGGTGACACCACCCGCCCCGGCCATGCCCCCCGTGGAAGAGCAAGACGAAGCCATGCAGGCTAAATACGAAGAAATCAAGAAAGGCGAGACCCACCTCACCGAGCTGAAGAAAATGACCATCGCCCAGCTCCACGCAGTGGCCAAGGGCGAAGGCATCGAGGGATACACGGGCCTCAAGAAGCAGGATCTCATCTTCAAGATCCTCGAGGAGCGGGTGAAGGCGAACGGCCTGATGTACGGCGAGGGCGTGCTCGAAGTGCTCCCCGACGGCTTCGGGTTCCTGCGGTCGCCCGACTACAACTACCTGCCCTGCCCCGACGACATCTACATCTCGCCGTCGCAGATCAGGCGGTTCGGCATCCGTACGGGCGCCATCGTTTCGGGTCAGATTCGCCCCCCCAAGGAAAACGAGCGATACTTCGCTCTCCTCCGTGTGGAAGCGATCAACCATGAGCCGCCCGAGGCGCTCACCGACAAGATCGTCTTCGACGACCTCACGCCGCTGCACCCCAACAAGCGGCTGTTTCTCGAAACCGATCCCGGCGACGTCTCCACCCGGATCATGGACCTGCTCACGCCCATCGGCAAGGGGCAGCGCGGGCTGATCGTGTCGCCCCCGAAGGCCGGCAAGACCGTCCTCCTCCAGAAGGTGGCAAACGCCATCACGCTGAACCATCCCGAGTGCTACCTCATCGTGCTGCTCATCGACGAGCGCCCTGAGGAAGTGACCGAGATGGCGCGCGCCGTCAAGGCCGAAGTGATCAGCTCCACCTTCGACGAGCCCGCAAGCCGGCACGTCCAAGTGGCAGAGATGGTCATCGAGAAGGCGCGGCGCATGGTCGAATACAGCTACGACGTGGTGATCCTGCTCGACTCGATCACCCGGCTGGGCCGCGCGTTCAACACCGAAGTGCCGCACTCCGGCAAGATCCTCTCCGGCGGTGTCGACGCCACCGCACTCGAGCGGCCCAAGCGGTTCTTCGGTGCCGCACGCAACATCGAAGAAGGCGGCAGCCTCACCATCCTCGCCACTGCTCTCATCGAGACAGGCAGCAGGATGGACGAAGTGATCTTCGAAGAGTTCAAGGGCACCGGCAACATGGAACTGGTGCTCGACCGCCGCCTCGCCGACCGCCGCATGTGGCCGGCAATCGACGTGCTGCGCTCCGGCACCCGCAAGGAAGAGCTGCTGCTCGACCCCGAAGAGCTCCACCGCATGTGGATCCTCCGCAAGGTGCTCGCCGAGATGAACAGCCCCGTCGACGCGATGGAGTTGCTCAACGAGCGTATGCGCCGGTCGAAGACCAATGCCGAGTTCCTCATGAGCATGAGCAAGTAACAGGAGGGAACCTGAGCCGCCGCAGGGGTGGAACCACCGTTGTCCGCCCGAGCCGGACGATGATTTCCCGATCTGCCTGTATGACGAAAGGCAGGCGCGAACCGAAGAGGTACGCGCCTGCCTTTTTGTGTTCCAGATCATTCTGATACGGCCGCGGGCCGGCCGCCCCCGCCATTCAGGAACAACCACCGTTTTCCCACCCTACGAAAAAGCCGTCCTCCCCTCTCCCGCCGGCCCTACGCGATCAATCTGACCCTTGCCGCTGACGGGCTGGCGAGCGCCATCCAGCGGCGGCAGCACATACCGGAGGAACCACTCATCCAGGCGGCCGCGGAGCCGCTCCACGATCTCCCGGCAGTTCGGCGCATCCACCAGGTTCCGGGTCTCGCGGGGATCCTCGCCAAGGCAGTAGAGCTCGTGCGGGCCGTACGGAAAGCGGTGAACGTACTTCCAGTGGCGGTCGCGGATCATTCGCACCGGCCCGTATTCGTCGCACACGACGATAGCCTCGTGCCCGCCGCCAGCACCCTGAAGGATGTGAGCAAAGCTGCGGCCCGGCAGTTCATCTCCAGCCGGGTTGGGCAAGCCGAGATAATCGAGGATCGTGGGCATGAAGTCGTAGTGGCTCACAAGGTCGGTATTGACGGTGCCGGCGGGAATGCGCCCGGGGCACCGGGCGATGAACGGCACCTTGACGGATTCCTCGAACATGTTCAGGGGGAAGGTGGCGTTGCCCTTGCCGAGCATGCCGTGGTGGCCCACGCTGAAGCCGTTGTCGCTGGTGAAGAAGACGACGGTGTTTTCGGCAATGCCAAGGGCATCGAGCTTGCCCAGGATGCGCGCGATTCCGGCGTCCATCGCCGTGATGATGGTGAAGTAGCCCTGCAGCGTTGTGCGGCGTTGCTCGGGCGTGGGGTCCCAGCCGCGCCACGGGTGCGGCGGCAGAACCGGCACCGACGCGAACTCGCGCCCGTCGTAGCGGTGCCAGACTTCCGGGGGCTGCTCGCTCTGCCGCCACGGCGAGTGCGGTGCCGTGTAGTGCACGCTCAGGCAGAACGGAGCCTCCCCGCGGCCGTAGCGGTCGAGGAACTCGATCGCCCGGTCGGTGAACAGATCGGTGACGTACTGCGTCTGGTGCCGGAGGTCGGGGGTGTTGTCGAAGATGAAGTAGCTGCTGTAGCTGTCGCCGCCGAGTGAGTGAGCGCACCAGAAGGTGTGGCTTTTCTGGGGGGTGGCGCTGGCGCCGAGGTGCCACTTGCCGGAGAGCCCGCAGACGTACCCGTTTGCGGCGAGCACGTCGGTGAATGCGGTGAGGCCGGCCAGGTACTCGATGGGGCGGTCCTTGCCGCACCACGTGATGCCGTCCTTCACGGCGATATTGCCGGACCTGAGCCAATCGTGAATGCCGTGCTGGGAGGGAATCCGGCCGGTGAGGAACGACGCCCGCGCGGGCGAGCAAACCGGCGAGGCGCAGAAACAGTTCTCGAAGCGAATGCCTTCGCCCGCCAGCCGGTCGAGCGTGGGGGTGATCAGCTCCGGCGTACCCGCGCAGCCCATGGCCCACGGGCCTTGATCGTCCGACATGATGATGAGGATGTTGGGGAGTTTGCGTTCCACTTCGTCGCGCATGACGATTCTCCACTGGCGTCTGCGTGCCTGCCGTTTTTCCATCGGCCAACCGAGACGTGCATGGTTGCGAGCATAGCGCCCGGGCTGACGATTGTCAAGAGGGAGATCGCAAGCCAAGCGCACGCTTCGACGCCGTCATGCTCTTGCGTGGAATGCTGCCCTCAGTTATCCAGTTGAACATGCCGGCCGGCTACAGAACGGAGCAACTGATCAACTGTTCAACTGTTTAACCGGCCAACACGGGCTGTGCGTCCTTGGCGCGGGCGCTTTCCGTGCGCACCTGGCTGAAGATCGCGTGAAGCTGGAGGGGATCGTCGATGTCGCGGACCCAGGAATAGCGGGGGTGGACGAGGATGAAGGCGGAGTTTTGCAGTCCGCCGATGCCGCCGTGCGCGGCCATCTGCTCCTCGAAGTTCACCAGGTGATTGCCGTGGTCGGCCCCGAGCAGCACGAGGTCGCCCGAATTGCTCATGTTCATGAGCTTCAGCAGGCCGCGGAAGGCGAGGTCTTTCGGCTCGATTCGCGGCAGGGGATCGCCGTCGACGCGGATGAGCTTGCCGGATGTGTCGAGCGTGGCGCTGCCCTCGTGGGAGCGGATCATGATGCCCTCCGGCACGCGGGTGACCACCACGCCGATTCCCTGGTGGGCGACCAGGCCGGGGATGAGGGCGGGATAGCGCTGCTGGATGGCGTCGTCGAGCGGCCTGCCCGGGATCGGGAGGTAGACGTGGCCGAGGCCGCCGGCGACCGTTACGATCACGTCGTCGCCGTCGTGGTGCGGCTCCTGCTCGCGAGCCACGCGGCGCAGGAGCATGTGGCGGAAGGCCTTCACGACGTATCGCACGCCGTGGACCAGCCCGCGCTCGTAGCTTTCCAGCTTCAGCGCCAGCACGCGCGCGTAGGTGACCTGCACCTCCCCCGGGTGCTCGCGCACGTGCCGCGGCGGAGTGCCGTCAACCAGCTCCGAAACCACATGGTTGATCGTTTGCCCGTAGAGGAAGAAGAACGGCATCGACGGCGCCGTGCCGTGGTCGGAGAAGATGAAGATGTCGTACTCGCGGCGGATGCCGCGCTTCGCGAGCTGCACGATCTTCCTGACGCGGGCGTCGATCGGGCACAGCGTGGCCAGCGCGGATCTCGAGAGCGGCCCCCGCTGGTGGGCGAGCTCGTCGTACGCCAGGAAGCTCACGTACACCGCCGGCGAGCCGTTGGCGATATCGGTGAGGGCGCCCACCGTGATGATCTCGCGCACCCACACGTTCATCAGGATGCGGAACAGCGGGAAGAGGTATTCGGCGCGCTGCAGCTCCCCGCGGGCCATGCTGCGCAGCCAGTCGTGGATTTCCACCGCAAACTCCCACACCGTGTAGAAGATCGTGCGCAGCACCGTGATCAGGTTCAGCAGCACGAGCAGGAAAATCTGCAGGCCCCGCAGCCGCTTCCCGATGTCCAGCGTTGTGGTCGAGCCGTACGTGGCGACCGATCTGGCCGCCTTCCCGCTGAACATGTTCGAGTAGCTGCTGCCCCCCTCCAGCAGCCCGGGGAATCGATTGAGGCGCTCCTCCACCAGCGCCGCATTCAGCGGGTTCTTGAAGTTCACGCTCAGCTTCGCGTCCTTCTCGTACCAGCGGAAGCTCGGGATGTCGTCGTTGTTGCCATACATCACCGCCGCCTGCACGGAGGGCGTGTTGCTGGGAACTCCGGCATACCACTTCCTGAGGACGAACTCGCCGCGGAGCAGTTGCCGGCGGATGAAGGGGAGGTAGCCGCGTTCCATGGCGGTGCAGAGCGTTTCGTAGGGAAGCGCGTCGAGCTGGATGACCAGCAGGCCGCGCTCGGCGAGGTCGGGATGCACCACGGCCCTGCCCGCGACCCTGTCGGTCAGGCCGTATTTCGTCTTGTAGTAACCGTTGCGCACACGGGCGCGTTTTTCAGGTGCCATGCGTGGAATCCGCCTGCTGCAGTGCGATCCGCCCCGATCCTCTCCGCCGCGAACCGCTTCGCGCGCAACCGGCGGGGAGGATTCCGCCGATCCGGAGACGATCCCGGTACATCAACTATCGTCGGCCCGGCGGACAGGGAAGACTGATATTGGCGCGGGGTGCGTGTCCGCCGGCGTTCGTGATGGGATGTCCTGCAAGGTGCGTTACCTGGCATCATACCATGGGCGCGCCGGAAAGTCAACACGTACGCTGCGATTGGCGGTACCAACGAAATGAAGAATGAGGAATGAAGAATGACGGACACGGACTCTGAGTTCTTCATTCCTCATTCCTCACTCATCATCATTCGTCATTCAGCACGGACCGCCGTCAGTTATCGATCAGATCCAGCGGTGCATCATTCCCCACCATGCCGCCGGCTCCATTCGTGACCTTGGTGGTGTTGAGGAAATCGACGTGCGTGTCGTTGTAGAGGACGCAGAATCCGTTGGAGTGATTTGCGTCGCCCTGCGTGTCGTCGCTGGCGATCACGGTGTCCAAGGGCAGCCGGTCGGTCAGCGGCATGCCCCGGGGCATGGTCCACTGTGCCTTCGCCGCGTAGCTGACGTGCGTGCCGTCCTTCTCGAAATTGCTGTTGTAGCCGGGCGCGTCGCCCGGAGGGCCGGATGATCCGTCGAAGTTCCTGCCGAATGCCGCGCCGTTATAGGTGTCGTCGCTCGTGCTCGGGCAGATGAAGATATTCGGCTCGGTGAGGACTCCGGACCAGTAGAGTGCGGCGAGGAAGGACGCCCCGGAGAAGCCGGTGCCTTTCGTAAGATTGCCCTGGCCCGGCTTCACGTAGTGCTCGTCGTTGGCGGGATGCGGGAAATAGCGGTGGCCGCCGGGTCCGTCGATGTACTGCTGGAGGGCCGTGCCAAGCTGCTTGAGGTTGTTCTTGCACTTGAGCTGGCGAGCCTCTTCCCGGGCCTTGGCGAGCGCCGGCAGCAGCATCCCGCCCGTGAGCACACCAAAAAACAAGACAACGACGCCGACGTAGCCGAGCACCAGCCCGATGATCGCGAAGGCCTGGCCGGTGAGCGTGCCGGCCGACTTCCGGATGTCGCCCAGGGCGATGTGGCCGCAGATGACTGCGGGAATGCAGCCCAGGCACGATAGCCCCAGTACGAAGCTCGTTATCGCCCATAGCGACATCTTCTTCTGACTAGGCTGCTGCCCTTGCGGATACCACCCATTCTGCGGATTCTGACTGTCTTGCCCGTTCATGAAGACCTCCTGTCATTGCCGCGGCGAACGCCGCATTGCCCGACAACTCGATCAATCGCTTTCGCGCCTGAATCCGTCCGGATCATCCTGCACCACCTCTACGCTCCCGTCGGCATGACCGACCACGCGGCCACGCACATGATTTGGCTGCTTCTCACGGAGAATGACCGTTTCCGGCGGCAGTTCGCTCAGTTTCAGGTTGCTGACAGCGGCGGCCGCATCGCCTTCCTGAAGCGCGAGCTCGTAGCTCGGCTCCGACTCGTCAGCCGTTTCGGGGCAGATGAGTGAGTTGGAGGAAGGGAGGTATGGCTGCAGATCGGCCAGCTCGGTGGGGAGGGCGTCGTCGTGGGCGGCGGCGTAGTCGTGGCAGGCCGTCAGCATGATCCTCACGTTGGCCATGCATTTCACCTGCCGAGCCTCCGCCCTGGCCATTGCCAATGCGGGCAGCAGCATCCCCGCGAGAATTGCCATCACTGGAATGAAGCACACCCAGATTGCGCCCAGCGCGATCCCCGCGATCGCCATCCCGCGCCCGGCGAGAGCGCCGAACGACGACTTGATTTTTCCCAAGGCCAACACGCCGAACACGATCGCCAAGGCGGGGCCCACGATCGGAATGCAGAACCCGAGTATCCCGGCGATCAAGCTGACGATGGCAAGCGTGCAGGTCCTCGGCGGTTGATGCACAACTGGCGGCGTCTCCTGGCTCATAGCGGTCCTCCATGCATGTGTTGCGGCGCGTGCGCCACGAGGGCCCAGAAAGCGAGAAAAACCAGTGGACCCACGACCAGGGAAATGCAACCAAGGACGATCCCCACGATCGCCATTCCGCGCCCTGTGAGCGCCCCGGATGACGACTTGATCCTGCTCAGCGCCACCGCCCCGAACACGATCGCCGTGATGGAGCCGAGTATCGGCAGGCAAAAACTGGTAATCCCGACGATGAGGCTGACGATCGCGAATGGGCAGGTCTTCGGCGGTTGCGGCGGGATTCCCGGTATCTCCGGATTCATGGTATGGTGGTCCTCCTATCATTGCGTTGGATGCGAATAACACATTTAACATCATCATACCACTGTCGGATGGGCGTGTCAAGCAGGAAAATCGGGTGTTCTTTCGCTTCTTTGTTCTTGTTCCCTGTTCCTCGTTCTTTCTTCTCCCTCTATGCCAGGAAGAAAGGAAGAAAGAGGTGAAGAAGAGGAACAGGGAACAAGGAACACTGAACAAGGAGGCGGTCTGCTCCGGTCAGCGGCAGCACAAGGGTTGGCGCAGGCAATCATCGAGCGCGGCTTCCACCCTGCCGCCAATGCTGTCCCACGTGTATCTCGAGACGAACAGCCGCCAGGCTTCTTCCGCCATTGGCGCGGCCGAATCGGGCCGTTGGAGGAGCCGCACGCACGCCCGGGCGAACTCGTCGGGCCGGTCGGCCAGCAGCAGATGCCGTCCGTGCTCGGCTTCGTTGCCGTAGGCGCCGATGCTGGTGGAGATCACGGGGCACTTGCGGCTGAACGCCTCGATGATCTTGATCCGCGTGCCCACTCCGATCCGAAGCGGCACCACCATCGCCGACCACGTGGCGATCTCGCCGGCCGGGTCGTTCACGTAGCCGAGCAGGTCGAACCCGGGATGATCGAGCGGCGGCCGGTCTTCAGGCAGCTTGCCCACGACGCGCAGGCGAGCGTCGGGCACGTCCCGCACCACCAGGGGCCAGATCGCATCGCGGAACCACGCCACGGCATCGTAGTTGGGCTCGTAGCACAGTGGGCCGATGAACCCGAGCCTGCGAGCGGTCCGCGGCTGCCACACCGGCTCGCGCTCCGGGCGGTCGAAGCCGTTGGGCACCACGTGGATGCGGTCGTGGCCGCCCAGGATGCGCTTGTCGGCGTCGCTGCACGCGCAGATGACGCCAAACTTGCGGAGCACGGTCATCTCGCGGCGTCTCCATTTCACCGCCCACCATCGTGCCCGCAGCCGGCGCCTGCCGCGCTCCAGTGCTGCATCCATGGCAAACTTGCAGTGCATCAGGTCGTCCATGTCAACCACGGCCCGCCGCATCGAGCGGACGCCGAGCCAATCGGTTGCCATGAGCGTGTGATACCATGCCACGTCGTGGCGGGGCAGCGCCCTGCGGAAGCGAGCGAGCTGGTCGGGATGCAGCGTTTGGCCGAAATAGCCGGGCCACAGTTTCTTCGCCGCGCCGGCGAGCCGTGGGGCGATCCCGTGCCGCGCGGGGGACTCCACGCGAGCGAGGGCTACCACGTCATCGAAATCCGCCCGCGCCAGCTCCAGCGCTTGTGCCGGATCGTCGTCCGCCATGAACACCAGCGTGACCTTCCCGCACTTGCGCAGCAGCCGCCCGATGGCAAGTTCGCGCAGTTGCGCTCCATACGTCGGCGGAAACGGTGTTGTCGGTACGATGTACAGGATCTTCATGTGAATCCAGCCGGCACGACGAATCCCTCGACAGGCCCTTATTTCACTTAGCTCGACTTTTGCCATTTTCTGAGCAGCTACGCAGCCCAACAGAGGTTGTCGAGCACCATCCTTCTGTAGGGCGGCGGCAGTTTTTGAAAGACATCGGCGATATGACCCTTTGTAGAAAGCAGCTCGGTCCAGAGCA
>DATKYA010000375.1:0-4829 GCA_035528775.1 Planctomycetota bacterium
AACCGCGCGGAACGCCGGCGTCGCCATCACCACGTCGCCCACCCAGTTCGGTGCTCGGATCAGGATGTGCTTGGGATCGCGGACCATGAATGGACGGAATGGACAGAATGGACTCAGTGGACTCAGCGGACTTGGAAATCGTCTCAAGAGCCCCGGAGGGCGGCTCAATCACCTGTCTGGAGCCTTCCTACACAAGCACCGGATCGGATGAATCGCTGTCGTTGCACAGTGCTCGTTCGATCAGCTCGCACAGGATGTGTACGGCGGCCGCCTGGCACTCCTGGATCGTCTGATTCTGGTTCGACGGGACGACCAGGCTGAGGCGAGTGGCGTCGAGCATCGCTCCGCCGTCGCCGCCGCACATGCCGATGGTGAAGGCGCCCTGCTCCGCCGCTCGGCGAAGCCCCCTCACGACCGCCGCCGAATTGCCATTGGAGCTGATCCCGATCAGCACGTCGTGTTCCGTCACCAGGGCTTCCACCTGCCGCACAAAAACGTCTTCGAAGGAAAAATCATCGAGCAGGGCCGGGCTGGTGCCCAGGCAGACGGCCGGAAATCCGCGGCGGGCACCCGACTTGTACCGCCCGATCAGTTGCTGGACGAGGTGGCTTGCCTGGTCGGCGGAGGCTCCCGCTCCGCACGTGAAGATCGTTCCCTCCCGCCGCAGGCACGTGATCAGCACGTCGGCGATCTCCCGGATCTTCTCCACCAGCTCCAGCGAGGTGGCCATCCGGATCTTCGCCGAGATCGTCTCGATCAGGTGCTCGCGGATGACCTTGGTGTCCGCGTCGAGAGCATTGGGGGCGAGCCTGTGGAGGCCGGCGACCAACTGCTCGTACGGGTCTCCGTTGCCGCGCAGGCTGGCCTTGATCTTTTTCCAGCATTCCGAGCAGCAGCGGAATTCCACGCTGGCGGAATTCATCTCGATGACGTGATACACGGCTTCTCGGGAGCCGCACGCCTGGCACTGAGGCAGATCGATTTTCATCAGGTACCCTCCCGATCACGGTTGTGGCGGCACGGCACGGCGTGAGAAAGCGGCGGCGGCTCGTCCACACCAGCATATCGGGCACCGGCCTGCACTTCTGCCCGGCGGCCAGCATGCCGCCGCGGGCCGCAGGCAGGCGGTTTCAGATAAACCCCAAGCCGAACGCTTCCACCGCCTCCCGCTCATCATCGTGGATGTCGAACACGCGATCCAGGTGCGTGATCTCGAACACTTCGCGAATGCTCGGCTTGATGCAGCACAGCTCCAGCTTGCCCTTCTTCTGCACGATCCGCTTGTGCAGCACCACCAGTTTGCCCAGCATCGTGCTGGATAGATAGTCGACACCTTCAAAATTGATTAAAATGTTTTTCCGGTCCTGGTCGTCGACCAAGTCGACCAGTTCGGCGCCGATCTTGTCGATCTGGGCGCGGTCCAGCACGCTGAACTGCAGGAAACTGACGACGCTGACGGGGCCGCGATGCTCAACAAGCAGCGGGCTCTTTTCCTCCATTGGTGGTCCTTTCACAGCATGCGGCAGGGAGTCTGCCGGTGGTTACCTGGTTTGCCCGGTGCCTATTATTATACCGTTCATGAGGGAGATAGCAAGCGATAAACCGGCGGAGCATGGCGCAGCACCGCGCTGCCGTCAGGCTGGGTGAAGCCACATGCATGGATGCCTTCACTGCACCCCTGCCTGTCCGCATTTCCTGTTCAGGTTGTTTCTCGCCGTGATGAGGTCGAGGACGTTGATGTTCCCGTCATTGTTGACATCCGCGCGCCAATTGTCCCCGGTGCTGATGTCCTGGCTGAGCCTCGAGCGGATGAAGATGAGGTCGAAAATGTTGACGACGCAATCGCGGTTGGTATCGCCGATGAGGCCGCCGGGGATATCAATGAAGGGCGAGTTTGACACGCCGGATGCATTTCCGGCCTCGTCAGCGGCGATCATGGCGAAGTGGACTCGCACTCCCTGTGGAAGCGGATCAAGGCTCAGCAGCATCGATTGGCGTGTGCCTGCGGGCAGCGGCGCCGGCTCGCCGGCCAGCGCGTGGGCTTGCGGCCAATTGCTCCCGTCGATTGCTCCGGGGGTGTTCCACCGCGCGTCGAATGACTCCGCCGTCCCCGCGGCACCGTTGTCACCGGGGGACGTCCAGCTCAGCAGCACCCCCGGTACCGGCGGACGATAGACGTGGAATTCGGCCACCTGCATGTAGTAGACGTTCTGTGGCGGGTAGTAGACCGAGAAGGCGTTGGACAGCCGCACGTAGCGGGCTTCCCGCTTGCCGATGTTCTTCTCGTACCACACGGCGCTGCCCGCGGAGTAGGATGTCTCGGTTGCCGCAGTGGTCCACGTCGTGCCGTCGGTGCTCACGTCGATGCTGAACGCGCTCGGGAACAGGGACGGATAGTCCGACGACGGCAACAGCCTCACCTTCTCGATCGTCTGGACGCTCCCAAGGTCGAGGTCCAGGTATTCCGGTTGCGAAGCGGCACGCGCGGGAGTGTTCCAGTAGGTGCTGCGGGCACCGTCGACGGCCCTGGTCGCGGCAAAGTCGGTTCCCCACTCGCCGGAGCTTTCCACGCCGGTGATCGGAAGCCTCGAGCTCGGCCCGATCACCTCGGCCTCGGCGATCTGGACGTAGTAGGCTCCGGGCTGATTGGGCATCGACTGACCCGCAATCCGCACGTATCGCGCGGTGCGGGCGATGAAGCTCGTCTCGCACCAAACGCCCCTCGCGGCCGGGTAACCGCTGACGGCCGCCGCCTGCACCCACGCCGATCCGTCCGCGCTCAGCTCAACTGCGAAATCGGACGGGAACAGGTGAGGGTACGCGGAGCCGGGTAACAGCCGCACCTTCTCGACGGTTTCCAGGCCGCCCAGATCGAGCGTGAGATGCTCGAGTTGCGGCTCGGATCGTTGAGGCGTGCTCCAGCGTGTCCCGGGCAGATCATCCACGGCCATCACTGCGGCGAACACGGCACTGTATTCGCCGGAACTGCTGACGGCGATGACGTCGTGTTTGCCTGGCGAGCCGAGATTGACCAGCCTGGCGTCGAGATCCTGGATCGTTGCCGGCGGCGTCTGGTCGAGCGTCTTGCCCCAGGCGACGTTCGACAGCTCCGATTCGTGCCCGAGGTCATCGAGCACTTTCACGGCCACGCAGTACGGCGTGTCCTGCTGCAGGCCGGGAATGACGATCGTCTCGCCTGCTCCCGGCTCGCCGGGAAGGGGCACGTCCGCCACGGGTTGCGCCTGGTCCCATGTTGACGGGGTGATCTCGGCGGCGCTCCAGCGGACGTCATACCCGGCGGCGGTACCCATCATGCCGTCGTCGCCGGTGGCGGTGAACGCAGCCGTCAGGCTATCTGCCGTGCTATGGATTACGGCGAGATCCGTGACGGCTGCCGGCGATCTGTCCGGCATATCCACGGACGGTGAGTTCGACGGGAATGAAATCATGTCTTCCGCGTCGATCACGCGCAGGCCGAAGTAGAGGATGTCTTCGGCGGGCAACTGGTCGAGCGGGATTGACGTCGATTGCGCGGTGCCGGCCGCCGCGGGCAACGGTTCGCCGGAAAGCTGCAGGGCCGCATCCCACTGCTGCTGATCGACGATCGGGCCGGCCTGCGTGCAGCGGAGGTCATACAGCACACCCCCGGTGGAGGTCCACGCGAGCAGCACCTGCTGCACGGATGCCGCGAATTCCGCGACCTGCACATAGTACTTGCCGGGCTCGAAGAAGACACTCGCGGCCGACAGCCGCACATAGCGGGCGTCGACGCATTCGAATGCAGCCGTGTACCATACGCCGGACCGCGGCTGATACGCGCCTTCCGAAACAACCGTCTTCCAGCTCGTGCCGTCGCTGCTCACATCGATGGTGAACCGGCTCGGGAAGAGCTGGGGATAGCGGGACGGCAGCATCTGCACGCCGTCCACCGGCAGCACGTCTCCCAGATCGAGTGCGAGGTATTCGTCCTGCGGTGTGTTCCTCGGGGGCGTGCTCCAGTAGGTTCCGGGGTCGGAATCGATCGCCTTGGGGGCCGCATAGGCCGCGCTGTACTCGCCGGAGCTTGAAGCCGCGACAGATTCGTGCGTAGCGGGGACAAGCTCGGCCGTCAGGTCCGTGATCCGGGCGGGGGGAATCCGGTAGACTGCCTGCAGGTTGTGGTTGGTATTCATCTGAACCTGGCAGACCGGCTGCCATGGTGATCGGGCGGAGCCGTCCACCATCCAGGCGGCGAATGCATAGTCGACGCCCTGTATGGTGATGGTGCCGGGCGCGGTGAGGCTGATCACCTGCCGGTCATCGCAGATCGCTGCGTAATTCGTGCGGCCCGGCTTGGTGCCGGTGATGTCGATGCCTGTCACCGGCAGTGATTGCACGGAGAGCGACCACGTCTGGATCTGATAGGTGGCCACAACCGTGTGCGATGCGGCCATCGTCACGGAAACAGCGGCCTGCCCCAGCGGCCGGTCGGTTCCGTCCAGGCTCCACTTCACGAAGTTGTAGCGCACGCTGTCTGCCGACGTGTGAACCGCCGGCGCGGTCAGGGTCACCACCGTCTGATCATTGATTGTGACGGAATAGGCAGTCGTGCCCGACGTGCCGGGCTTGTTGCCGGCGATCGAAACACCCGCGACGGGCAGCGATTGTACCGTCAGCGTCCACGTCTGGATCTCGTAGACGGCAACGGTAGTGTGATCGGCATCCATAGTCACCGTGAGTTCGTTGCCCCCAGGTTCGTCATTGCCGTCGAGCCGCCAGTTCAGGAAGTTGTAGCGAACGCCGCCGTCGGCTATGTGAACCGTCGGTGCGGCGAGCGTCACTGAATCCTG
>DATKYA010000376.1:0-2712 GCA_035528775.1 Planctomycetota bacterium
CGGAGCGTGCGGAAGGCGAAGCTGGTGATCGTGCCGACGCGTGCCGTGGCGGCGCAGTTGATCGAGGCGCTCGGCACGAGCGAGGAGAAGATCCGCGTGATCCCGTGCGGCGTCGATTACCGGTTCAAGCCCGCCAGCGAAGCCCGCAAACGGGAGCTGCGCGACGTACTCGGCCTGCGCGGCAAGTTCGTCCTGTTCGTCGGCAACCTTGAACCCAAGAAGAATCTGGTGTCGCTCGTGCAGGCGTTTTTCGCGGCGAAGGCGAACCGCCAACTGCCGCACAAGCTGGTGCTGGCGGGGCGGCCCGCCTGGAAGCACAAGCCCATCCTGCGGATGATCGCCCAGCTCGGCCTGCAGGACGAGGTGATCCTGCCCGGCCGCGTGCCGCAGGAATATCTGCCGGCCCTGTATTCGGCGGCGGACATGTTCGTGTTCCCGTCGCTGATCGAGGGATTCGGTATTCCGCCGCTGGAGGCGATGGCGTGCGGCACGCCGGCGATCGTGTCGAAGGATCCCGCCCTGCTGGAGACCACCGGCGGCGCGGCGATGGACGTGGACGCGACCGATCTCGGGGCCCTGCGCGAAGCCATCGAGGCTGTTGCCACCAGGAAGGACCTGCGGGCGCAGCTTGTCGAGAAGGGCAAGGCCAGGGCCGCACAGTTCTCGTGGGTGGAGTCTGCCAGGGCCACGCTTGAGGTCTACCACGAGGCGGTCAGGATGGCACGAAACGAGATCAGACACGGCGACCTGCTGCAATGAAAATGATCCGCGTAGCCTACATCCTCGCGTCGTATCCGGCGCCGTCGGAGATGTTCATCCGCCGGGAGATCGACGCCGTGCGGCGGCAGGGCGTGGCGATTGACGTCTATTCGCTGCGCAAGCCGACCGAGCCGGAGGCGGGCGTCTGTTATCGGGGCGACATCCCGGCGGGGGAGAAGTTCGGGGCGGCGGCGTGGGCGATTGGGCGGCCGGTGCGGCTGGCGTCGGCGATCGGGCGGATCCTCGCCGAGCAGTTCGCGCATCCGCTGGCACTGGCGAAGTCGCTGCGGAACGTGCTGACCGCTGCGGCGTTCGCACGGCGGATCCAGCGGAGCGGCGCCATTGCCCTCCACGCCCATTTCGCCAGCGAACCGGCTGCCGTGGCGCGGACCATCTCGCTGCTCACTTCCCTCCCGTACACATTTTCCGTCCACGCGCGCGACATTTTCCTGCTGGAAAAGCCCAGCCTGGTCGGTAGAATTAGATGTGCACGGGCGGTATCGGCCTGCACGTTCACGGCATTCGACCGGGTGAAGGAGCTGGTGCCGGCCGATATGCACGATCGCGTTCATCGCATTCCGCACGGGATCGACGTGGGGAGCATCGGGTGCTCGGCCGCTGTGCACCGCGAGCCGATGGTCATGATGGCAGGGCGGCTGGTCGAGAAGAAGGGCACGCCGGTACTGCTGAAGGCCTTGGCACTGCTGCGCGATGCGGGCCGGCCGGTTCCCTGCACGATCCTGGGCGACGGCCCCGAGCGTCCCGCCATCGAGCGGCTGATCGGCGAGCTGGGCATCGGCAACCTGGTTCGGCTGCACGGGTGGGCATCGCCGGGCACCGTGCGCGGCTGGATGACGCAGGCGAGTGTGCTGGCAGTGCCGTCAATAATTGCACGCGATGGCGACCGCGATGGCCTGCCGAACGTGATCCTCGAAGCCGCGGCCGCGGGGCTGCCGGTCGTCGCGTCCGACGTCGGCGGAATCCGGGACTTTATCATGATGGATGGGTTCTGCGGGCTGCTGGTCCCTCCAGGCGACCCGCAGGCACTGGCCGACGCGACCACGCGGCTCCTCGACGACAGCGGCCTGCGGCAGAAGCTGGTCGAGCAGGCGCAGGTGACGCTGAAGACGGAATACGACGCCGAGGTGAACGCCGTCCGCCTGATCGATGCGATGGGCTGGTCGTGCCAGGCTGTTGCGCCGTAGGGGCGAACCTTTGTGTTCGCCCTCGTCAGAATGCCGACGAACACCGGTCCTGGTCGTCGGGGCGAACCTTGTGTTCGCCCTCGTTGCAGAATGATTCATCATCGGTTAGGCGAGTCAACACAGGGGCGAACACAAGGTTCGCCCCTACAACGGGAGCCCGCGTGCCGGAACAGCAATCATCGCTGGCGAAGAAGATCGTCAAGGGCGCGGTGGTCGTCCTGTTCTTCTGGTTCTTCTGGAAGTTCGGCGGCTTCCTGCTGAATATCATCATCGGAAGCCTCTTCCCTCCCGGCAAGACGTCCGACGCCTACACCGGCGTCTACAAGACCATCATCTTCACGTTCATCTATTCGAGTGCGCTCAAGGTGCTCGTGCCGGCCTTCATGCCGGTGTTCATCGAGAAGATGAGCAAGGACGGCGAGGCGAAGGCGTGGGAGTTCGCGTATTCGATTTTCAACATCGTGCTGATCCTGAGCATCGTGGTTTCGGGGATCGGCGTGGTGGCCGCGCCGTTCATCATCGACCTGCTGGTGCCCGGCTTCTCGGTGGAAACCAAGCAGTTGTGCGTGTCGCTGCTCCGCATCATGCTCCCGGGCAGCGTGGGGCTGGTGCTGTCGATGGTGATGATGTCGCTGTTCAACAGCTACAAGATTTTCAGCTTTCCCGCCGCGGCGGACGCCGCCCAGAAGCTGGTGTGGGCGGTGGCGATTTTCCTGGGTGCGAAGCTGCTGGGCATGGACGCCCGCAC
>DATKYA010000377.1:0-6643 GCA_035528775.1 Planctomycetota bacterium
CGATGTTCCAGTCGGATGCCGTGCCCCATGCGGAGGACGCCACGAAGACGGTCTTGCCGTCGGTTGCCATGTGCTGGGGACCGGTCCACGCGGCGAACGAATGATGCCCCCACAGTTTCTTCCCGGTGAGGTCGCATTCGATGGTGGACACGCCGCTTTCGGCGCAGGGCGACCCGAGCCACACGCGGTCGCCCGCCGTGCAGCAGGCGTCGGGCGGGGTATGGTCAGCCATCCAGCCGCCGGGCCCGTTGTGGCCGTTCAGCCAGGCGGAGTTCTCCGGCGAGTTGTCCACTACGTTCGGATAGGGCGTCATTTCGTATCGCAGCTCGAGGGGCGGATGCTCGATCGCCAGCCACTTGTAGGTGCCGGGCTCGACGAACTTGCCGCTTTCGTCCTTGAGGTCCCAGTATTCGGCGCTCTCGCCCTTGGTGCGTTCGAGAAGCGTGACTAGATTTCGTGCGCGGGTGCCGTCGGGCTTGTTCACCACCATCGTCACCTTGCCGTCGAACGGCACCTGGTAGGGCACTCGGAACGGCGCCAGGTCGGCCACAGGGGGCTGGAACTTCGGCACCGGAGCGTCGCCGAGATCGCTGAGCACGTGGCAGCCGTCGATCACCGACACCTGCGGTTCCGTCGTCTTCAGGATGAGCATCTTGATGCCGCGCGTGGTGATTGGCTTGTCGAACTCGATCCAGTGCTGGATGCGGTTGCCGCGGGATTGCTTCTGCGCAAACCGCAGCTTCTTCCAGTCCTTGTCGGAGCCGACCGTGGGGTTCATGTTCGGCGGGCCGATGAAGTAGAAGTAATCGCAGGCCAGGAAGTCGTCGTTGCTCCACATTCCGGCGATCTGCTTCTCGTCGCGCCAGGAGAGCACGAACCATGACGGGTAGACGTCGCTGGTGGGCGGGCGGAGGATCCGGCCTTCCTTGTCCTTGCCGGTGTTGATCCAGCTTCCGCGGCCCTTCACGATGTCGCCCGCGGCGAAGGTGTGCGGCGGCGAGAGGCTGGAGTACCGGGTGTATTCGGATTCCGCGTTCGCCAGCGCCCAGGGCACCACGTTGTGCAGCCGCCGCGAGAAGATCCGCAGCACGTCGAGCCGCGAACGCCCCCATCGGCGCGTTTCCGAGATCAGCAGTGCCTTCGTCTTCGTGCTCCCAGGCAGCGTTACCAGCCGCACGCCCGACTGGTTCGGAATGACCTCGGGCTTGATCCACGGGCTTTCGTCCTTCAGCGCACCCGTCTCGGCGTCGACTGCGATCTGCGCCGGCACCGCGGCATCCGCTTTCAGATAGCGAAGCTCGCCCAGGCTCAGCATCACGGAGCCGATCTCGACGGGATCGGTGAACGCAAGCAGATAGTGGAAGGTTTCGCGCTCGGGCGGAAGATCGCCGCGCCCCCGCTTGCCGGCATCGCCCGCCGTCCAGTATTCCACCTTCTCGCCGTCGTTCAGGCCGAGCGTCTTGATGACCGACGCCAGATCGGCGGGGGCCGACTCGTCATCGTGAAACGTCTTGCTCGCCTTCTCGTCGATGTCGAACTCGCGCACGGCCAAGTCGAACAGCCCCGCCGCCCGCGCAGGCACGCCGCTCACGGCGCCACCGCAGATGGCCATCAGAACCAGCGGAACGACCGCTCCGCGACTTCCGATTCGCACACGCATATGCTACTCCTGTTCATCGGAATGATGAATGACGGATGAGGAATCAACAGCATTGAACAGGGATGAATGGGATGAATGGGATGAATGGGATAAGGGGGAGGAGAAGATCGGAATCTCCATTCTCCCATTCCATTCATCCCTGTTCATTTTCTAGTTTGTTTGCCGGCATCCCACGTGCTCATTCCATACTACCGTCATTTTAGCGAATGATGCGCGGATTTCAATAACGAGTTGGCCCGATGCGGCCATGGCGGCGGGATCGTGACAAATAATTGCATTTCCCTGGGGAACGGTTTGCTCAGCTCTTGCTGCAAGTCAGGAGCTTTCCACCCAGGTAGAGTGCCTCATGACAGAAGCACAGGGTCCCCGCATACACCGTGATGAGCACTGCGATCCTGACGTATCTCCACGAACCCCGTGAAGGCATGAAGCAGCCGAGGACAGTCAGAACAATGGCCGCGAGCGGGAACACCCACATGTGCCTAGTAGAGCCACCTTCGGGCCGAGTGCGACCTCGACGATTTGCTCGTAATGGCCGGAATGATTCCCTCGTTGCTTCGACGTGACGTGGATGATGCGGAACCAGATCTCCGGCTTTGCCCGGTTCCGCTTGTTTGTTACACTGTGATATCAGGGGAGCCAATTGTCACAGTTTTCGATCTTTTGACGGTTTCCATGTGGGGCTCCTTTCCACACAGCAAGTGGTGTCGAACAAGGGCAAGCACACAATTCGTCACCCATGGTCGGCGGATGCAGGCAACGACGAAGTTCGCTATGCGACCGCCCTATTACTATATATCCCATTTTGTGAGGTCTGTCAAGCCCATTTGTTGACGGATTTTTCTCGCCGAGGTTCGCTGATCGCAATAAGTGACTGCTGTACAAGATGTTCGGCGTGCCATGGTGTTACTCTCGATGGCGTTATCGCCCCAGCGCCCGAAGGAGGGCCTTGCGGGCGGCGCGGAAACTCGCCACGTCGCGGGTGTACTGGTCGAAGCCCGTGACCGCTTTCGCAAGCACGGCGGACGCGGCCCGGGGATTCTTGTCCTGCAGGATTCGCAGCAGCTCGTAATCTTCGAAACCTTCGCGGTGGGCCTCCAGCCGCAGGCTCGACCACGGGCCGTCGGTCCCGGGGTAGGCGATGTGCGTGTCGCCGGGAGGAAGCGAATTGGCTCCGCCGCCGTGATGCGGCAGCACACTCATCGTGAACGGGTCCTGATCCTGCCGGTAGTGGTTGAAGCCCCAGTGAAGGAAGCCGTCGAGCCGGAAGAGTGCCCCGGCCCAGCCGAGCAGCACGGGCCGCAGCAGTTCCTGGTCGAGCAGGCGGTTCAGCCACGGCCCGCCCGGGAAGCAGCAGGTGTAGTACCAGACCCTGTCGCCGAGCTTCCGTTGCGCCTCGTAGGCGGCGCGGTCGCGCTGGTACTCCTGCACCTGCGGGCACCAGATATCCACGGAGCCGGCGAGCGTGGGGTCCTGTGTGGCGTCGAGCAGCGGGATGCCGGGCATGTACTTGCGGACCATCCCGACGAGGATGCGGTAGTCGGCGGCGTTGGTGGGCGTAGGCTCGTCGGTGACGTGCTGGATCCAACGGGCAGCCCACCGGTTCCTCGAGATTTCGGCCATCAACTGCCGGCAGATCGAGGCGAGCACCGCGTTGCCTTCCGGCGAGGTGGCTCGTGCGGCGCCGAAGACGGTATCGAAGGTCTTCGCCTCCCACTCGCCTCCGGTGCGGTTCGCCACGTGGCCTCCCTCGATGTAGTGGAGCCCCGCGCGTGAGAACGTGCCGACGATGCGGTCCAGCCGCTCCCGGTTCAGGCGCAGGCCAGCCTTCGTCGAAGCAAACACCGTGCTCAACGGTATCCAGAACGTGTTTTGCCGGCCGTGCGCCATGAGGTCGGCGTACCGGCGAAGCATCCGCCAGTAGGGCTCGCTCCACATCTTGAGGCCGTGGCGCTGGGCGATGTTTTCGAAGCTGAACCAGTTGGTGACGGGGAGCGAATTCCTGCCGACCGGCGGCACGGTCGCGCGGTGAACGCGCAGCATGAGGGCGAGCTCGCACGGCGCGCCTGCTTGCCGGATGCTGATGCTGATCGTGCGCGTGCCCGGCTTCGCGTCGGGAGGGATGGGCAGGTGAAGCCGGATGGCGGTCGTGGGCGCGGGCGTCCGCACTTCCCCATCCACTGGCTCCATCGCGTCATAGACTCGGAATGGTGCCCGGCGCACGACGAACGGGTTGGGTGCGTTGTCGCCCGCCCCGAGCTTCGGGCTGCCCTCCGTGAAGCCGATGAGACCGGTGTTCTCCTCCACCGGGACATCGACGAGCCGGAACCAGCGGGCGCCGCGGGGCTTCCTACCGTTTTCCGTTGCCGACAAGCGCAGCGTCTCGTGCGGTTCCACGTCATTCAGAAGGACGTGAACCGCCGCGATTCCGCCGCGGGGCACGTCGAGCTGCATTCGCCTGCAAGCCGGCTCAGTCACGGACGAATCGGGATAGAGGTTCTCGAGGCTGTCACGGATTACCGCACGCATCACCGTTCTCCTTGTTCGCGTTTTCGTCTGCGGAGGCATCCACAATGAGGCAGGATGATAACAGAGCGGAAGGGGATTGTCAAGAGGAGGATGGAGTGGACGTAGTGGACGAAGTGGACGCAGTGGACGAAGAGGGCGAAACAGGCCCGGTGTCTGCCGCTCGGCGGCTCAGCAGCTTTTACATGCAACAAATTACAACGGCGCGCCGCATCCCGCCGCCGAAAAAGGCTTGATCGGCGCGGGGCGTTCTGATATAGTTTCTGCGGCTGGATTTTCGGGGCGAGCGCGGATCGCCCGGAGGGGCGGCGTGCGACTGCGGCAGTCGCCGGACGGCCCGCTGAGCGCGTGCTCCTGTTACCATTTTCAAGAACGTGCTCCCTCGCACCTTTTCGACGCAAGGCAGGAACAGTGAGATCGCACAGAATTGCTCGAACCGTGCTTCCGGCTGCTATGGTGATATGCGCGGCAGTGCTGGCAGCCGCGGCGGAAACATCCGCCCCCAAGACCGTGCCGCTTCCCGCTGGGCTCTTCGACAACGTCGATCCTTCCGAAACGATCAGGTACCTGTCGTCGATTCAGAGCCGGGTGGCCGGCAGCGCGGGCTGCGATGAGGCGGCCGACTTCATCCGCAAGCGGTTCGAGGAGATCGGGCTGGCCGACGTGCAGGAGCACTCGTTCAGCATTCCCTCGCCCAACGAGCGGGGTGGCAGCCTGGAAATCATCGGCGGCGCCTCGGTGCCCATTCACACGATATGGCCGAACCTCGGCCGGGCACCGAAGACGATCTCCGAAGGCCTGCCCGGCCACCTCATTTACGCCGGCGCGGGCGAAACCGCCGACCTCGCCGGGCTTGACCTCGCCGACGCCGCGGCGCTGATGGACTTCAACTGCTCCACCCAATGGCTGAACGTGGCGCAGTTTGGGACCGCCGCGATCATCTTCATCGAGCCTGCCACGACCTTCCGCAAGGAAGCCGAAGACAAATTTCTGAACATCCCGGCTTCCATCCCCCGCTACTACATCACCCGCGAGAACCTGGCGACGGTCCTCGGCAGCGTGCTCGGCACGGAGGTGAAAGCATCGGGCCTCCCCGCCGCCCTGGCCGCGCTCAACGAGCTGAGCAAGACGGAAGGAAAGACCGGCGAGTTTCCCAAAACCGCCGCACTGGTGAAGGCGGATGTCTTGTGGGAGAACCGCGCGGCTCGCAACATCGTGGGAACGATTGTAGGCACCGACCCCGAGCTTCGCAAGGAAACCGTGATCATCGAGTCGTTCTACGATTCGATTTCGGCGGTGCCGGCGGTGGCCCCGGGAGCGGAATCGTCGTGCGGGATCGCCACGCTGCTGGAAGTGGCGGAGGCGCTCAAGGCCAACCCGCCGAAGCGCACCGTGCGGTTCCTCGCAACGTCCGGCCATTTCCAGGCGCTGGCGGGCATCCGGCAATGGTGCCGCGACTACTACGTGTGGGAATCGCTGATGGCCGACTACAAGGTGGGGCAGGACAACCGCATCTTCGCTCCGCCGGCCGACGTATGGCCCACTCCCGAAGAAACCGCAGCCCTCGAAGAAGGCGAGACGCAGCCCCCCTGGAAGCCCGAGCAGCATCCCATCCTGTACGTCACGCTCGACCTCTCCAGCCTATCGAAGCAACTCGGCATCTTCTACAAGGGCCACTTCTACGATCTCGGCGGCTCCACCGACGAGACGATCTACCGCAAGAAATTCTCGGACATCGGCAACAACTGCATGAGCGTGGCAGGTGAGATCACAAAGGCCGCCGGGGCCGACGCGTCGCTCGTGAGCTGCATCGATCCGATCCGCGGGCGCGACTGGCGGTCCTACGTGCTCGGCCAGATCGCACTCGACAACGAGGTGCCGCTGCTCTACGGCAAGGCCGAAGTCGGCCTCGTCACCGTCAACGACAGCCGCCCGTTCGTCGATACTCCCCTCGATACGGTCGACCGCATGGACCTCGACGCCGTGCTCAGCCAGGCGAAGCTGGTGACGGGTCTGCTGTGGGACATCACGAACCGCAGCTTCGAGATTCCGCCGGCCGACGTGCTGGCCGCCGAGATGTTCCTCGGAGTGACCGCTGATTCGCTGATCAGCTTCCTGCCCGGCAGCCCCCTGCCCGATTCCCTGATCGTGACATCCCTGAGCGCTCAGAAGACGATCATGGGCGTGCGCGGCAGCGCGATGACAATGACCGATCAGCAGGGGCAGGGCCTCGTGGTGGGAATGATCCATCAGTGGCCCGGCCCGCTGTTCTTCGTCTGCAGGGTCGATCCGCGCGACGGCGCACTGGAGTACGTGGCCAAGCGACAGGTCATCGGCGTCAAGAAGCCGTCGTTCACCGGCAAGGATTGGGCCGTGGGTCGCGCGATAGACGCCCAGGTGCCGCTCTTCGAATGCTCCGCAACGCTGATCTTCGACATCGTCGACCAGCTCAACTAT
>DATKYA010000378.1:0-2259 GCA_035528775.1 Planctomycetota bacterium
AGTGGGAATGCTGCGCCCGGGCGACGGCCGCGCGCTCCTGGCGCTGATGCAGTTCGCGAACCGGTCCGCCCGCGTGAAGGTGCGCCTCGCCGCGCCCGTCGACGTGCCCGTCACGCAGCGCGAGGCCGCCGGCCGCCCCGACAAGCGCGCGTGGCGGGTCCGCGAGATCATGCATTCGATGGTCGATCCCGAACCCGCGCAACCCGGCCGCATTTCCGGCAGGGCCGCGTATGAGGTCGAGATCGCACCATACGGATTCCGGATATTCGAGTTGACGTGCTGATTGGGTGGATGATGGGATGATGGGATGATGAGATGATGAGATGATGAGATGATGGGATCATGGGACGATGGGATCACGGGATCATGGGGAAGAGGCCTTTCCGCCTCTTGCGGTCTCTTCATCTCTTCATCTCTTCATCTCATCATCGCTTCATCCTGAAAGGAACTGCCATGCGACGTTTGCTGACTGCCACTTTTTGCATTGCGCTGTTCATTCCCTGCGCGTCGGCCGTCACGCTCGAGCAGATCATCTCGCGCGAGGATCCCACATTCGATTGCCGGCTGGCGGCAATGGCGTTCGGCCGCGACGGGATGGTGTATCTGGCGAGCAGCGGGAACAATTCGTACGCCCTGCGGATGGCGCCCGACGGCTCGAACAAGTACGGCGGGGCGACCGTCTACGCCCTGTCGAACATCGCCGCGAACGCCGACGGCGTCATCGCCACGGCCAACGGCCACTTCGCCCACAAGGTGGCGCTGTACGACAAGACGTTCAGGAACTTCGACGCCGTCACCGATTTCCTCGTGAGCGACAACGTGGGCTGGGACGCGCCATGCCAAGTGGACGTGGGCGCGAGCGGCGACTTCTACGGGCTGGACCAGCATCGCGACCGCATCCTCCGCATCAGCCCCACCGCCAAGGTGGTGAAAGAATACCCGATCCCGCACGAGCCGGAAGGGCCGCAAGGCCGGATCGGCGCGTTCCGCGTGTGCGAGAAGACCCAGGCGCTGTTCATCTTTACCAATGACGGCACGCTGCGCTGCATCGGCTTCGACGGAGCCAAGCGCTGGCAGATGAAGATCGTGGGGTTCCGCGGCTACATGTGGGGCGGAGCACAGGGCGGAATGGACGTCGACGACGACGGCATGCTGTACACGATCGAGTCGTACGGGGACACGATCCGGAAATTCAGCCCGGACGGCCGGCCCGCCGGCGAGATCGTGCTGCAGATGGCCGACCGGAAGCCGGTGATGAACGTGAGCCAGATCACCGACATGCGCCTGCGCGGCAAGCTCATCATCGTGAAGCGGCAGCACCCCACCGAGCTGTTCCAGTGTTATAACATCGACGGCACCTTCCGCAATACCGTCACCTCCGACCACGAGCGGCTGGTCGTCGAATTCCCGTCCGACGTGTGGACGGCAGGGCAGCAGGTGGACTTCCGCATCGACTTCGACCCCGGCCGGCACCAGGTGAAGCCGAATTGGCGGGTGTGGGCGAAGCCGTTCGGCGGACTTGACTGGCGTGAGCTGAAACTCGCCGCCGACAAGCTCGCGGTCCCCGCCGGCCTCGCCGGCATCTTCCAGGTGAAGGTGACTCCCGAAACGCAGCCGAACGCGGACGACACCTCGTGCGAATACAAGGTGCAGACGCTCGTCGAAATCCGGTCGCCCGGCGCGAGCGGCTCGGCGTGCATCGTCACGCCCGGCAACCGCGTCTGGTACGGCCGCGGCGAGGAGGTCCCGTTCTCAGTGGTCACGCGGACCGACAAGCCGGCAGACGTTGCCATCGCGCTGAAACAGGGCGAGCGCGTGCTCGCGACGGGCAAGGCCACGGCCGAAGCGGGAGCGAACTCCGCACAGTTCACCCTGCCCGAATCGTTCACCGCCGCACTGGCGCCGGGCACGTATGCAATCTCGGTGAGCGCGCCGGGGCTGACGTGCGTGCCGCAGACGATCGTCATCGGCCGCGGGATGGGCGACTCGCCGTTCCGCACCATCGCCTACGGCGACTACGGGGCCACCTATCCGTGGGGCAACGCGAACGTGTGGGATGCGCCCGACGTCGTCTCGCGGCATCTCGACCGCATGACGAAGCTCGGCGTGAACTTCCTCGTCGACCGGCTCGGCGTGGGCGACCAGCTCGGCGCGATGTTCAGCATCGGCCGGCGCGAGCAGCTCGACGGCATCCGCAAGCGGCTGACCGACGACCCGCTCGCCGTCGCACCCGAGAAGCTCGACGCGGTCTCGCAGACG
>DATKYA010000379.1:0-2893 GCA_035528775.1 Planctomycetota bacterium
ATCCTGCTAAACTCATTCGTTGCAGGCCGAACGCGTTTCGCCGAGCATATTCTCGGAAAGCAGCACGATGACCAGGGCTACACATCCTCGCAGAACACGGTTCGTACCCGTCAGGCTGTCGCTGGCAGATTTCGTGGGCGCCGACTACGCGGATGCCGTCGTTGCCGCACGTGCGAGCCTGGCGGGCGATGATGTGCGGGAACTCCGGCGGCTGGCGCGTGAGAAGGTGGACTTCCTCCCCGGCGATTTCAACGCGGCGCTGGTGAAGCTGCTGCTCCGCGTTGGGGATGGCATCACGCGGCGGCTGAAGAAATCGTCGGCCGGCGCGTCCACTGCTGCGTTCAACGCCGCCATTCACACGGCACCGGCCCCGCTCACCGCCTGGGGATTCTATCGCATCGGCGAGGACGGCCGCCTGTATTTCATCCTGAAAAGCGAGCACTACCACGCTCCTCTTGGCCACAGCTTTCCCGGCTATCGCCTGCTGGAGCACGCCCGGCGGCTGGGCATCCCCAACGCCACGCACAACAACACCCGCGGGCACATCACGCGGCTGCTGGAAACCGAGCTGGTGCGGACGGCAAACGGCCTGCCGCACGGCGATGGTGCGGCGTTGGCCAAGACCATTCAGGCACGGCGGCCGGGCGTGCTCAACCGCGTGCTGAACCTGGAAACCGGCAGCCTCGCCGCGGAGGCCGGCATCAAGATGATGCTCGCGCGGTTCTACCGGATGCAGCAGGATTCCCCCGACACGAAACATCCTGGTTTGATTCCCGTGATCGCCGTAATCGGCGACGACGCGGGCGGCCTCCAGGCCAACTATCACGGCACCACCATTCTCGCGCAGGCCCTGCGCGGGATGTGGAACGACCTCCGGGTCGTTCTCGAAAACGGGGACTTCCTGAAAGTCGTCACCGTGCGGCCGAACAACTTCGATGACCTGGAAAACGTGTTTAACCGCTACGCTCGTGGCCGGCGCAGGCTGGCCGGGTTCATCTACGAGATCGTGCTGATGAACTACGGCGGGCGGCTGCTGTCGCGGAAGTTCGTTCGCCGCATCCACGCGTTGTGCCGCGAGCACGACGTGCCGACGATGGTCGACGAGATCCAGACGGGCCTGTGGAGCCCGGAATTGTACCTGTTTCGCGAGTACGGCGTGCGGCCGACGTTCGTGGCGGTGGGCAAGGGCTTCCCGGGTGGCGAGTATCCTGCATCCAGGATCGTCTTCCAGGCGGGGATGGACGCGATGCCGCAGTTCGGCGCGCTCGTCACGAACGGCCAGGAGGAGCTGGCGTCGCTCGCGTATCTCGTCACGATGCGATGGGCCGAGGCGAATGCGGCCGTCACCCGCGAGATCGGCGAATACTACGCGCAGGAGTTGACGCAGCTCGTCGAGAAGCACCCGAAGCACCTGTCGAAGATCGAAGGCCGCCGGCACCTCGCCTCGCTGCATTTCCATGAACTGGATGCCGCGAAGGAATTCGTGAAGCTGCTGGCGGATGGCGGGCTGGATATCTCGGTGCAGGCCTACAAGGCGAACTGCCCGCCCGGGGCGCTCACGAAGCTCCCGCTGATCGCCGGTTACGAGGCGGTCGACATGGTCATCGCGAGAATGGACGACGCGTTGCGGAAGCTCGGCGCGTTGTAGGGGCGAACCATCGTGTTCGCCCTCGTTGGATTGTCGACAATCGCCGAATCGACGGCAACCAATACGTTCATGGACATTCGTACGAGGGCGAACACGATGGTTCGCCCCTACCGGCGATTGGCGGCGTAATGAGTTCGCAGACATGGCAAGCGACGTACTGCTCGGAATCGATCTGGGAACGACGGTGCTGAAGGCGGCGGCGTTCGACGCGCGCAGCGGCCGGGCGCTGGGGCATGCGTCGGTGCGGCTGCCGGTGCGATCGCAGGCCGATGGAACGCGGGAGCAGCGCATTCCGATGCTGGACCGGGCGCTGTCGCGCGTGGCCGATTCGTTGCGGGCGCAGCTCGGCAGCGCGTGGGGGCGCGTGGCGGGAATCGGCTTGGCCGCCCAGGGCGGCAGCGCGATCATCGCCGACCGCCGCTCCGGCCGGGCGCTCACCCCGATGCAGCTCTGGAACGACTCGCGGCCCTGCTGCCGCATTCCGGAGATCGCCGCCCGCAAGCGGCCAGGCTACTGGTATCGGTTTTCGTTCCTTCGCAACCCCGGTGCGGGCCTGGCGCGGATCGAATGGCTGCGCGAGCGATTCGCCCGGCTGGTTCGGCCCGACAGCATCTACGTCGGGGCGGGGGAGTACGTCTACTTCAAGCTCACCGGCACGTGGCGGCAGGATGCGGGCAACGCCCTCCAGATCGGCTGCTACGACGCCCGGCGCCGCCGGATCATCGCCGAGCCGCTGCGGCTGGTGGGGGTGGAACCGGATTTCGTGGCGCCCATGCGGTCGGGCCACGAGATGCATCCGCTGTCAGCTTCCGGCGCGAAGGCGCTGCGGCTACAGCCGGGGATCCCCGTTGCGGGGCCGTACATGGACCACGAAGCCGGCTACCTGTCTGCTATTGGCGCCGGCAAGCCGCTTCAGTGCTCGCTGGGGACGGCGTGGGTGGGCAACTTCGTTTCATCCGAGCTGCCGCCGCCCGGCTTCCAGTTGATGCTGCCGTCGCCGGTCGATTCCGGATGGCTGGTGGTTCGCGTGATGCGCGCGGGAAACATCACGTGGGATTGGGCGCTTCGCACGCTGCTGAAGGCGAGAGCGGACACGGCGCTGACCCGGGCCGATGCGGTGCTTCGCGATGAGCTGCTGCCGCCGCCCGGGCTCGCCGCGATCCCGTGGTTCACCTGCTCGAACCCGCTCGCGCCGGAACTGCCGGGAGCCGGGATCGTTTTCGGCCTCGGCGAGCACACGGCCAC
>DATKYA010000380.1:0-9637 GCA_035528775.1 Planctomycetota bacterium
CCGACCTCGCCGCGCTGGCAAACCTGAAGAAATCAGTGATCGACCACATCAACGCGAACGCGCAGGCGCCGCGCACACTGAAGCTGCGAACCGGGCAGAGCATGTCGGCCACGTCGTGCCAGGCATCGGCCGATGCCCTCACGCTGAAGAGTCAGGCGATGGAGATGAAGGTTACGTGGGAGAAATTGTCGCCCGAAACGCTGAACGACCTGGCCCAGCAGGCCGGGGGAGACCAGTTGATCGCACTGGCACTGCTCGCTCACTACACGGGATCAAAGGATGCGGCGAACCTGCTCGATGCGGCCGCGGGGAACCCGGACCTTGCGGAGCGGGGCGAGAACATCCGCACGCGGTTTCAGGATGCGGCGCGGTTTGCCAGCTCCCGCGAGATCGAGGCACTGCTGGAGCAGGCCCGCGCACTCGCGGCCGGCAACAAATACGAAGCGGCCCGCGATGCTCTCAAACAGTTGAGGGACAAGGTGGCCGAAGCTGATCTGGACGATGAGTTCGGCGATGACGTAGACAAACTGATCGCCGATAACAACGAAGGATACGCGGAGATGCTGTTCCAGAAAATGCTCGAGGAGTCGCACAAGGCCAACTGGAAGGCAGTCATCCCGATACTCGCCATCCTCGAGGACGAGCTTTCGGGCGCGGATTTCGTGCAGAAGCACTCCGAGGAGATCGTGGCGATCGCGGAGCAGAGCAAACGGTCGATCAGCGATCCCACGATGTTGAAGGCGATCCGCCATTTCGTGTATATGGAGGATACCTTAGCGAAAGCGATCTTCTCGAGGATCGCCAAGGATCGGAAAGGCCCGATCGCGGAAGACGCCAAGGCGTTCCTCGAGGCGATGGATGGCGTGACCAATATCCCCAAGGGGCAGGACCAGGCCAGCCTGATCCGCGAGGCGAAGCTCATCCCGGACCCGTGGCAGCGGGTGGCGGTGCTGCGGATGTTCCGCCGGCTGGCGGGCGGCAGCAGGACTGATGCCGAGGCCCGAACCGCCATCGCCACGGCCTTCCGCGACGACATGAAACGACCGCTGTGGTCCAAGGAAGTGCTGCTCACGATACCGGAGGATTTCCGCCGCTACGCCAATTGGGCGGCGGCCGCATACAACGGCATCGGCCAGTGCGAAGAACAACTCGGCAACTGGAAGGAAGCCGAGAGGAATTACGACACCGTGCTGCGGAGGTTCAAGGACGACCAGCAGTCGTGCGTGTGGGCGCTGATGTACAAGGCCAACCACTTCGAGAAGGAGGGCCAGCTCGAGGAAGCGGCGAAGGTGCTGGATGACGCGGTGAGCAAGTACCCGTTCGGCGAGGAATCGACGAGCACCGCGCAGTACAAGCTCGCGATACTGTATCGCGACAAGCTGAACAAGGAGAAGGAGGCCCTCGAGGCCTTCAAGGGCGTCTACAAGCGGTCGCCTGCCGCGGACACGATCGCCCCGCAGTCGATGCTCGCCGCGGCCGACCTGATGGTGAAACTCGGCCAGCGCACCGAGGCCGAGGTGCTCCTCAGAAAAATGATCGGCCAATACGAAGAATCGAAATACGGCCGGCAGGCGCAGGCGAAGCTCGATGCGATGAAAGGGCAATGAAAGAAGGGGGCACTGGGAGGAAAGTGCTAAGTACGCGCCAACGCGAATGGGGGACAAATGCCCGGTGCCGGATGTAGGGGCGGACTTCAGTGTTCCGAGTCTTCGAGGAAACACTGAATCGTCCGCCCACCCCTGCGAAGACCGACACGTGCCGATAGTGCGGTTGGGCGGACGATTCATCCCACCTCGAAGACTCGGTGGGATGAAGTCCGCCCCTACGGCCGCGACAGCAGTTCGCTCCCCTTATTGCGTTGATGTGCCGTAATCTCCGGTTTGCAGTTTTCTGCACCGATACGATAAACTGCCGATACTTGGCATAAGGACCGGTGTTTTCCGAGTCACTCGGCACCGGCCGATCAGTTCCGCTGCGCCCAAACAGCAATCATCGCCCCGCGGAGCGCAGCATGACGATCCTGCGGGAAAGCAAGGACCGGTTTCCGTGAGCGAACAGGAAGAAAAGCCTCGCAAGCGCCGGCGCAAGAGGCCTGAGCGATTCGTCGACCTCCAAGTGCACACCACGTTTTCCGATGGGCTGTTCTCGCCGACGGACGTGGTGAAAATGGCGGCCGCGGCGAAGCTGAAGGCCGTGGCGATCACTGATCACGATACGATCGACGGCATCCCGGAGGCCCTGGCCCAGGGCACGCGGTCGCGCATCGAGGTGATCCCCGGCGTCGAGATCGGGGCGCTGTGCCCCACCGGCACGATGGACATCCTCGGGTATTTCGTCGATATCGCCTCGCCTTCGCTGGAGAGCCGGCTGCGCCAGTTGCGCGAGATGCGCACCGAGCGCAACCCCAGGATTCTGGAAAAGCTGCACGACCTCGGCATCGACATCACGTACAATGAAGTGCTGGAAGCAGCGGGCACCGGGGCGGCGGTTGGCAGGCCGCACATCGCTCGCGTGCTGGTGAAGCACGGCCACGCCAAGGACGTGCAGAGCGCATTCGAGCGCTACCTGGGCCGCAACGCACCGGCATACGTGCCCAAGGAGCGGCTGCCGTCGGCGGCCGTGATCGACCTGATCCGCGAGTCGGGCGGAGTGCCCGTGCTGGCGCATCCGGACACCATCGGCGTGGGCCTGGGTGCGGAGCTCGACCTGCTGGTCGCCAGGCTGGTGGGCGAGGGTCTGCTGGGCATCGAGGCGATGTACAGCGGCTACGACACCCGTACGGAGAACATCCTCAGCCATCTCGCCGACAAGCACAACATCCTCATCACGGGCGGATCGGACTTCCACGGCGATCCGTCGTCGGACATCCAGATCGGCGTCGGCCGGGGCGACCTGCGCATGCCCTACCGGCTGGCCGAGAACCTCAAGGCCGCGGCGGAATCGCTGCGGCGCAAGGCCGTGGAGCTCGTCGCCGGCTGAAAAACCGCGCGCTCGCGTCCCCTCGCTGCCGGTTCCTGCCGGAAAAGAACTGCACGGACTCCCCATATTTCACGATTCTAGACATGATCCCACATCAGGTATCGGAGACCCGGCCTGGCCCGAGGTACGGATTGCGCTTAAAAAGCCGATCCCGTTTTCATAAGATAGGGGGAAGATCCAGTTTTGCCCCACAGGCCGGCACAGCGCCTTCCTGCAGCCTGCGCGCGTGAGTTTCCCGCGGCAGTGGCGGCACTCTGGCTTGAGGAGCCTGAAGCTCGCATGAAAGAAACTCCCGAACAGATCTTCGAGCGCGGGGGCCGCGACAATCCCCGGTTCTGGTCGAGATTCAGCTTCCCTCCGGTGCTCGCCGACGCGACCGTGATGGACGTCGGCTGCGCCCATGGCAGGCTGTGTGTGGATATGGCACTCGCCGGCGTCCGTAAGGTGGTGGGGATCGACATCGACGCCGACGCCATCGCCTTCGCAAACGAAAACCTCCGGCGAAACTACCCGCAGCTCGTCGGCCCCGTCGAATTCACGTGCGCCGACCTCCGCACCTATGATGGTTCGGATTTCGACTACATCGTCTCCAAAGAATCGGGCGAGCACTTCCTGGATTTCGCGGGCATGCTGGCCGAGATGGGCAAACGGCTGAAGCCGGGAGGCCGCATCTACATGGGATTCGGCCCCCTGTGGAACAGCCCCTACGGCGACCACAAGATGTACAAGCTCGTGCTGCCCTGGGCGCACTTGGTCGTACCCGAGCGGATCATCGCACGACGCGTGAGCAAGCTGTGGCGCAAGCCGATCGAATTGATCAGCGCCACAGGACTGAACCGGCTTTCGCTGGCCGACTACCGCCGAATCTTCCACGAATCGGGTCTGAAGATGGTGTCGCTTGCGGCAAATTGCAGCACCCATCCGCTCGTCAGGATCTGCTCCGTGCTCCGGAAGCTCCCGTTCCTGGAGGAGTATTTTACGCTGGGCATCTTCTGTATCTTGGAGAAGCCGAGAGAGGCGTGACGGCTCGGACTGCAGGCCGCGGGGTCGGCGGGAGCATCCTGAGCCGGCAGCACCGCGATTGCCGATTGCGGTTATGGGGAACCAATGGAAGATCAACAGACGGTTGACTACTTCGACCGGTACACTCCCGAGTACTCCGACTACAGATTGAAGCACGTGCTCGACGCGCTCAACCGCCACGCGGCCGCCGGCTGCCGGCTCGCCGACGTGGGCTGCGGCGTGGGCAACATCCTGGAGTGCGTGAAAGCCAAGACCCCAATCCAGGACCTGTGCGGCATCGACGTGAGCACCGGCTGCCTGCACAAAACCCAGCAGCGGGTGGGCTGCAGCACACTGCTGGGGTCGATCACCGACACAGCCTTCGTCGAGAGGGTTGCCGGGCAGTTCGATTTTGTGCTGCTGATGGCCGTGCTGCACCACCTGATCGGCAAGACGCGGAAACAATCGAAGGCTCGAGCCGCCAGCGCGCTGGCTAATTGCGTGACGCTGCTGAAGCCGGGCGGCAGGCTGGTCATCAGCGAGCCGATCTTCTATCCCCGCTTCACGATGCACGCCCTCTTCTACGTGAAGAAGGCCATTAGCAGCGTTACGACGCGAAGGATTCCGATCCTCGGCTACTGGAACAACATCGGCGCACCCGTCGTGTCGTACTACACCGACGAGGAGTTGGTGAAAATGCTGAAGCGCACGGGGCAGTTCGAGGTGGAGGAGCACTATCAGGAGCCCCTGCGGGTGTCGGCGCTGCTGCGTGCGGCCCTCGTCACGCGCCGCCTTGACGTTACAGTCGTTGCGCGCAAGCTCGCGTGAGGCCGACAGAAGGTTTTCCGGGTAGCATATGGCTTCGCTGGGCAGGAACTCCGCAAAGGTGATGCTGGGCCGGGTGGCCGCAATAGGCGTCGGGTTCCTCTGCGCCCCGATTGTTGGAAGGATGTTCGACCCGGCGGAGTACGCCGTGGCCGTGCTGGTCGAGTCGATGATCTACTGGACCATGGGGTTCGCTGCCCTGGGCTATGCTCAGGCGATTCCGCTGTCGGAGGACGAAGGCGAGCTTCGGGGGCTGGTCCGGCTGAATTTCGTGGTCAACGGTGCGCTCCTGGCGGTGGTGTGCGTGCTGGTGCTGGTCGGAAGCGCGATCGCGCGCAAATACGAACAGCCGGTACTGGCGCGGCTGATCTGGTTTGTCCCGCCGTTGTTCCTGGTGTCGTGCATATCCGATACCGCTCAATACGCATTTTCACGGCTGGGCCGGTTTGGCGTGCTGTCGATGCTGGTCGTGGTGACGACCGGCTTGGGGCAGCCGATGCAGATAGTCGTGGGCTGGCTGTTTGGCGGAACGGCATCGATGCTGCTGACGGGTGTGGCGATCAGCGGGCTGTTGGGGGCGGTCATCGCGGGTATTGTGCTGATTCCGCTGATGGCAGGCTCCGGCGGGGGCGAGGCCTCCATGCGTGCCGTTGCATCGCGGCGTCGGCAGTTTCCGCGCGTGCAGTTGTGGAACGCCATCCTGCAGTCAACAGCGTATTCATTGCCGGTGATCATCTTCGGCATCATGTTTGCTTCGGACATGGCCACGGTAGGCTCGTTCGGCAGGGGCCGCAAGTTGATCATGCTGCCGGTGATGGTGCTGGCGATCAGCCTGGGGCAGGTGTTTTACCCGCAGGCGGCGGATGAGTGGCGGCGGGAGGGTTCCGCCCGCGATTCGATCCTGAGCACGTTCCGCATCCTGTCGATGCTGTGCGTCTTCCCGACGGTCTGCCTGTGTTACCTGGGACCGTTGATGTTTTCGCTGTTCCTGGGCGAGAAATGGCGCGAGGCGGGCGTGTATGCCCAGTTGTGCGCGCCGTACGTGATTTTCCTGATATTCGCGGGCCCGTTGAAATGGATGTTCCTGATCCGGGAGCGCGCGGGGCGGTTCTTCCTCTACAACGTGCTGGCAGTGGTGGGAGAACCGTTGGGGCTGGTGGCGGGCGCCTGGATCGGGGGAACGCCCATGCTGCGGGAGCTGACCGGTTTTGCCGGAGTCGGCTGGCTGGATGGCGCCCGTGCGGCAGTACTCGTGTATGCGATTGCCGGCTTGCTGGCCAGGGCGCCGCTTGTGGTGGAGGCGGTGCGGCTGGGGGGCGTGCGCCTTGCCGAAGTCGTTGGCCTGGTGGTGCGCGAGATCGTGGTGGCGATGATTGTGCTGCTGCCGGCCGGCGTGGTGTACTGGGCAGGCGGGCCCAGCGTGGCGGCAGTTGCCCTCGCGTGCGCCGCGGGGATCGCCTACTTGGCCGTGCTCTACCGCCGCGAGGAGACAGTGCGGCGGTGGGTGGCCCGAACCGTCGGCCGGGGCGAGCAGGAGGAGCCGGCGGATTGAACACAAGCCTGAGCGATGCTGCGGAGAACTGCTGCCGGCATCAGGCCGACGGCGAGCTGCGGCCGGATGTGAAACACGGCGAAAGCGCCTGCGGCACATGGTATAATCGGTTCAGTCAGCATGGAAGCGACGGTGGCATGGCGGAGCGGGTTCGTGACCAGCCGCGTCGCCCAGCGAACAGGTACGCGGGCCTCGTGCCACCCGACAGTCACCAGGGGAATTGCCGTTTATGCGTGACCTGCCCATCAGATTCAACCCTGCAAGGGTGATCGGCTACGGAGGGCGCCGGCCCCGTTCCACGCGGGCATCGGCCGACGTGTACGATCCGGGAGCATCCACGCTCATTACGGAAGAACAAACGCCGTCGATAGCGTATTTCTTCCTGCTGGCGTTCGTGTTTTTCTCGTTCGCGCAGTTGGCCGCGTGGCTGCCGGGCCATCCGAAGCCGCATTCCGGGATGGCGCCCACCGGGCTGTCGTTGCTTGCCGTGCAGATGCGCCTGTCGCTCCTATCGTCTGTTCTCGCCATGGCGTGCATCGTTTTCCACAAATTCACACGCGGCCAGATGATCCTGTTCGCGGGGCCGCAGGTGTACTTGCTGGGGATGTTCGTCCTCTGCGGGGTGCTGTCGGTTCCCTTCTCGGTGCACCCCACCTACTCGCTGAAGTTCGTGCTGTCGGACATGGTCAAGCTGTTCCTGCTGTTTCTGCTGGTTACCAACGTCGTCCGGAATCTGGCCAGCGTTAGGGGATTCCTGTGGGCGCTGCTGTTGTGCGGGTGCATCCCGGCGGTCGGGGCGTTGCTGGCCAATCTATGGCCGGACCAGTTCGCCCTTTCCAGGGACGCTTCAGGCCGCATCGGTTGGGCATCGTATTTCGGGAATCCGAACCGCCTGGCCCAGACGATGTGCCAGCTCATTCCGGTGGCGCTGTGCCTTATTCCATTGGCGAGGTCATATGCCGTCAAGGTTCTCCTGGCAGGGCTGATCGGCCTCTTCCTGCTCGTGATGCTGCTGATGTTCTCGCGGATAGCGATGATAACGATGGTGATGGTGGCGTTGGTGTATTGTGTGTCGAGCCGGCACAAGATCCGCAACCTGACGGTTGTCGGCGTGATCGGCCTGTGCAGCATTGCGGCGGTTCCGGGGGCGGTGTCGCGCGCGAAGACCATTGCCACCTACGAGCAGGATGCGTCGGCGATGGGCAGGATATATCTGTGGCGGGCGGGCCTCGCGATGGTCGCGCGGCACCCGCTGACGGGCATCGGCGTCGACGCCTTCCCGCTCGCGATGGCGGACTATTTCGCGTCGAGAGGCCCCCACGCGCGGCTGCGCTGGATGTGGCCGCACAATGCATACATACAGGCGGTGGCGGAGATGGGGATCTTCGGGCTGCTCACGTTCGTCGGGCTCCTCTGGGTCTCGCTGCGGGACGCGCGGCGCCTTCACAAGCGCCTGAGCGATGCATCCGATCCCCCCGCGCAGGAGTTGGCCATGCTCGCACGCGGGCTGTTTCTCGCGATGATCGCCAACTGCATCATCGGGCTGACGAGCCACATCGCCTACGACTGGACGCTGCACATGTACGGCGCCCTCATTGTGTGTCTGAAACAGATAGCGAGGCCATCGGCCGCCGGCGAAGCGTGATCCCCGCCGGTTGAAGCGCGCGCGGCATCACGCATCTCCCTCTGCGAAATGACGATATGAACGTTGACCTCGGGCGGACGCCGGAACAACTGAAGCACCATTACGAGGTGGAGAAGGAGCTGGCGGCAAGGCTGCGCGCCGCCAAGCCCGACGAACGTCCCGGGATGTACTCATGGGCCTACGAGGAGTTGTTTCGCCAGGTAGCCGACCACCCCCTCCTCCGGAAGACGGAGGAAGACGCCCGGCGCGACGCCGCCGCCCAGTTGACCTTCCTGCGGCGGTTCCTGAAGCCCGACATTGCAATGATCGAGATCGGCCCGGGCGACTGCGCCTTGGCGTTCCTGGCGGCCGCGCACCTGCGGAAAGTGGTGGGCGTAGACGTGATGGAGAGCTTCACGCCCCACATTCCCAGGCCGGAAAACTTCGAGATGGTGGTATACGACGGCATTCACTTGCCGCTGCCCGACGCCAGCTTCCAGCTCGCCTACAGCAACCAGGTGGTCGAGCATCTGCACCCGGACGACGTGCTCGAGCAGACGCGCAGCGTGTGCAGGGTGCTCGTGCCGGGCGGCATCTACGTGTGCGCCACGCCCAACCGGATCACGGGGCCGCACGACGTGTCGGGGCAGTTCGACGACGTCGCCACCTGCCTGCACCTGAAGGAGTACACGACGGGCGAGCTGCACCGGGTATTTCGCGAGGCCGGCTTCTCGCGAACTGTTGCCTACGCCGGGCTGCGCGGCCACTACGGGCCGTTCCCATGGGTCGCGGTGTCCGCATGCGAGGCCCTTCTGGGCACCCTGCCCCATCGAATCGGCCGGGCGATCGCACGCAGGCTGCCGTTGCGGATCATCGAAGGCATCAGGCTCGTTGGCTTCAAATAGGAACACCCGGCTGACGTCCACCACACACGCATGCAGGTGAAGAATGGCTGACCGGAAAATAGCGGTTCTGCAGGTTGTAAACGGGTTCGGAATGGGCGGCATTGAGCGTCAGCAGACGGAGATCATCAAGCGCCTGCCCGCCGACCGCTTCACGCAGATTATCGCCACGATGCGGCTGTCGGGGCCGTTCTACCCCGAGGTCAAGGCGACCGGCGTGGAGGTCGTGGAGTTCCCCTTCAATTCACTGCGCAACAAGCAGGCGGTGGCACACTATTTCGGCCTCGCGCGGCTGATCCGCCAGCGCCGGGTGCACTTGGTGTATTGCTACGACTTCTACACGAATATCTGGGGCGCGATCTCGGTGACGCTTGCAGGCCGCGGCAAACTGATCACCAGCCGCGGCGACACCGGCCGGATGTTCAGCAAGGCACAGCTTGCCGTGCAGCGGATGGCCTATGCCTGCGCCAGCGCGATCGTGCCAAACTCGGACCTGGTGAAAGACATCATCATCGAGAAGGAATTCGTGCCGACGTGGAAGATCCGACGCATCTACAACGGGATCGACGCCGAGCGGTTCGCGCCGCGGGCGGCGTCGCCGGAGCTGGCGCGCTCGCTGGGCCTGCCGCCGGGCGCCACGGTGATCGGAGCCGTGGGCAACCTGCACCCGTGGAAGGGGCAGGACACGCTCCTCCGCGCGGCGGCCCGGATTCGCGAAGTGCGCCCCGACGCCTGGTTCCTCCTGATCGGCGA
>DATKYA010000381.1:0-3645 GCA_035528775.1 Planctomycetota bacterium
TCCTTCAGCTCGTAGTCGATGAAAAACGGGCCGTCGTTCAGCCGGGCGAGCGAGCGCTGCACGAGGGGGAACTTGCACCGGACACTGCTCTCGAGCGCGAATCCGCCGCATCCGGTGAGGAACGTGCCGAGCGGGCCGATCCGCAGCTCGTGGCCCGTTACGCCGAACTCGGCGCCGTTTTCGCAAGGAATCTCGACCGACGAAAGGTCGGTCGAGGCGGCAGCGGTCGGCTCGAATTCCAGCGTTCTCATCTGGCCCTGCTCGAACGACAGCCGCAGCATTATTTCGGCGCCGCCGGCGGTTTCCTTGCCCGTGTACTGGAACTGCGCCGGGCTGCCGTCGATCTTGAGTGCCTGCGGCGACCCGACCTCCAGGCCGGGCACCGTGATCGTGACATACTGCTCCGTCCATCTCGTGAACAGCGGGCTGCCAATCTTCATCTGCATGCGGTAAACTCCATTTCAAGATTCATTACAGATTCTTCTTCATTCTTCTGCCTTGCCCACGCCCAATTCCCATTTTCGCGGGTAGCGCTCGATGTGAACGAGGTCATAGAGCAGGTTCTGCGTGGGAGCGCCATCGTCGTCGGGATAGTCCGGAAGATGCCAAAGGCAGGAGACAACGGGTGTTCGATCACCGAATTCCTTGGCGGCGTCGTCCATGAGTTGACGGAACGTCACGCCCCGCTGGAGATCCTGCAGGTCGCAGGGGTACTCGTTGAAGCGATAGTAGTAGCTGCACGGCACGGTATCTTGGTCCTTCCATGGCACGAGCGTGGGGCCATCGAGATCGGCGTAGGCGAACTCGTCGCGCCAGACCTGGGCAGGTTGTGCTGTGCCGTCGGGCCGATAACGTGCCCAGTACGGGAACGCCCCCTTCCGGCCGCTGTTCGGGTCGGCCGGGCAGATCAGGTTCGACTTGTCCTCGAGGTACTGCGGATGCAGCAGCGTGAGATACGGGGGCAGGCGGTTGCTGTTCTGATTTCTGTACATGAACATGGCCTCGCCGAGTCGGCGCAAGTTGGCCTCGCACCGCACGGTGTTTGCGCGTGACATCACGACATCCGCGAGAAACATCGTGCCGTAGATGCCTATGCCGATGAACGCCACGAGCAGCACCGTGCGCACCAGCCATCCGAAACGACCTTTCGATTCAGCCGCCATCAGTCACTCCGAAGGAGATCAGCAGGGATGAATGGGATAGGAGGAAGAAGTCAGGTCAGTGACCTGCGTCCCGCACTCCGACTCCTTTCGCCCAATTCATCGCTGCTCTGAACTCGGAATTCCGCCTTCACCTCATCTCCTGTCCGCCATCCACCAGGTACGACACACCCGTAATGTACGACGCCTTGTCGGACACGAGGAAGACCACGAGGTTGGCGATGTCTTCAACGGTACACTGGCGGCCCAGCGGCACCTGCTTGTTGTAGTAGTCTTCCACTTCTTCGGGCTTGATGCCGAGCTTCCCGGCGCATTCGCGTTTGTAGGCGTCGTTCCAGATGCCGCTGCCCTGCAGCACGTTGCCGGGGAGGATGGAGTTCACGCGGATGTTGTGTTTCGCCAGCTCGCGGCACCAACCCTGGGCGAGGCCGATCACGCCGAACTTGCTGGCGTTGTAGGCGGAGTTGTTTGCCGAGCCGCGCACGCCGGTCTTCGAGCTGACGTTGATGATGGCGCCGCGCCGCTGCCGGATCATCTGCGGGGTCACCGCCTGGCCGCACAGGAAATAGCCTTTCAGGTTCACGTTGATGGCGAGATCCCATTTCCCCTCGGGGAAGTCGGGCAGCGTGAACGCCGGAGCGATGCCGGCGTTGTTCACCAGGATGTCGATCCGGCCGAACTCCGCCACCACGCGTTCGGCCATCGCCGTCACGTCGGACTTCTTCGTCACGTCAACCTTCACGGCCAGCGTGCGAACGTGGGACTTCGCGGCGATCTCGTCGGCGGCAGCCTTGGCTCCGTCATAGTTCAGATCGGCGACGACGACGTTGGCATCGGACTCCGCAAGCCCGGTGGCAATGCCCTTGCCGATCCCGGACGCCGCCCCGGTGACGATGGCGGTCTGGCCTTTCAGCGTAATGATCATTCATACACCTCGGGTGATCAACCGTGGAGTTTCTTCGCAAGCTTCGCCACGCGTCGGCCGAGGGCGGTGCATTCCTTCTTCGCGCGGTCGTCGGGTGCGCCGACGGCCACGGGACCGTAGTGGCCGCCGTTGGCCGTGCCCTGCACCACCATCCCGTGCACCAGCATCGAATTGATGATGCTCAGGATGGTCGTCTCGTTGCCTCCGCCGATGCAGCCGCACGAGGTGAACGCGCCGCCCGCCTTGCCTTCGAGCTTGCCGTGATGCTTCACGCTATCATCGAACAGCTTGCGGATCGGGGCCGCCGCCTCACCGTAGTACGTGGGCGAGCCGATCACGATGCCCTTCACCGCCAGCAGCTCCTCGACCTCGACGTCGGCGACGTCCTTCACTTCGCACGACAGGCCTTCCTGCTCAACCCCCTGCGCCACGACGCCGGCCATTTCCTTCGTGTGGCCGCTGCGGGAATAGTAGATCACGAGAATGTCTGCCATTGTGCATCTCCGTGCAAAAACCGTGGAATACCATAGGACCGTTGCAGTACAATTGTAAGGAACGCATCCCAAAAACAAAGGTATAAAGCCGTCCGTACGCGAGATGGCCCCCGCACGGGGGTGCGCCGATAATCAGAGTACCGCATCAATCAGATTTGCAGGCACGACCGGGGAGTGCAACCATGGCGTTTCAGCCAATCGACTCGGAGGACAGGAAACTCATCCAGGCGGCATGTGACGTGCTGCAGCGCAACTATCATCCGGACCGGCATTCGGTGGGAGCGGCGGTGCTGTGCCCTGAGGGCAGGATCTACCGGGGCGTGAACGTCGAGGCGTGCGGCTACGGCCCCTGCGCCGAACCGATCGCCATCGGCACCGCCATCAGCAACGGCGAGCGTACCTTCCTCGCCATCGTCGCCGTCCACAAGGAGGACAACGGCTACTGCGTGCTGTCGCCCTGCGGCAACTGCCGTCAGCTCCTGCTGGATTACGCGCCGGAGGCGATCGTGATCTTCAGCGAAAACGGCAACGTGCTGAAAGCCCGTGCCCGCGACCTTCTGCCGGGGGCGTACAACAGCAACTTCGGCGTGAGCAAGTGAACGGCCGCGCGAGCACCTGCGGGTATCCCCCGGAGCCTCCTGTGCTTCATCCCCTCCGTTTCCTGCAATCCTTGCAGTAGCCGTGGATCTCGAGCGTGTGCCCGGTGGGGGCAAAACCGTGCCTGGCGCAGATCTGCTCCTGCAACTGCTCCATCGTCTCGTCGAAGAACTCCTCGATCTTGCCGCACGACAGGCATAGCAGGTGATCGTGGTGCTTCCGCCCGTGAACGTGCTCGTAGTGCAGGTGGCGCTCGCCGAAAACCTCCTCCCGCAGCAGCCCCGCCTTCACCAGCAACGGGAGCGTGCGGTACAGCGTAGCTTTGGACACGCGGACTTTCCTCTGCCGCATCCTGAACAGCAGTTCTTCCGCCTCGAAGTGGTCGTGCTGCCGGAACACTTCTTCCAGGATCAGGCGGCGCTCCGGCGTGAGCTTCAGTCCACGCTTTGCCAGGAATTCTCTGAACGCA
>DATKYA010000382.1:0-3501 GCA_035528775.1 Planctomycetota bacterium
GGGCATGAAGGCCAGTACGAACCCCGCCATCTGCCGGCAAACCGTCCGCAGTGAATGCCGGGCCTCGTACAGCGCAAACGTGGTGACCATCGGGAAGGTAGTCATGAATCCGAGCAGCAGCGCCTTCAGCAGCACGAGGCCGGTCACCATCGCGGCCACGCCCGGCACCTTCACGTGCACCGGCAGGGGAGTGCGGTGGCCCGGCTCGTCGGGCACGGGCGTGATCAGGAAGATCAGCCCGGAGATGGCGGCCACCGCCGCCGCAGAAACGTAGAACGCTGCGTCGCTCGCCGGCACGAGTGGGGCCAGCCCGACGGCCGCGAGCATGTTGGCCGCCACGCCGATCCCGATCGACGGAACGATCGCGACCCGCATCCTGCCGTGCAGCCATCGAACGACGTTCACCGTCCCCAGCAGCAGGAGCAGGCCCAGCACGTTGGTGGCGTCCACCCGGCGGCCCAGCGCCAACGACGCCATCGTGAACGGAAACGGCAGCGTGAGCACCAGCGCCTTCCACAGCGGCCGGTGCAGATACGCCACCAGCGCCACCTGGATGGTGACCACTGCAATCAGAGCGATATCCCACGCACCGAAGCTCACAGCGGAAGCCCTTTCAGGTGGACGAAATGGACGAAGTGGACCAAGTGGACGAAGTGGACCAAGTGGACGCGGCGGGCACCGTGGGCGCGACACCGGCTTCTCCCACTCTCCCCCTCTCCCTCTTCACCGCGTCGGCCGAAAATTCAGAAACTCCTGCGCCAGCACGCACAGGCTGTGACAGGGATCGGTCTGCACGTCGGCGTCGTCGATCATCGCCTGCAGGATCCAGTCCCAGTCGTCGCGCTGGACGTCGATCTCGTCGAGGTGTGAGCGGAAGACGTTCAGCGAATAGCTGAACACGTAGACGGCTCCGGTGCCCAGCGGGCGGCGGTAGAGGAGCGGGAACCACGCGTTCTCGCCGGCTGCCGACAGCTCGGGCCAGCCGTAGAAGGCGTCCTTGCTGGCGGGGGGCCTGGGGGCGACGGCCTCGGCGAGCACGCGGGCGTCGGGCGGAGCCTGCAGCCATTTGAAGGTCATGCGCTTCTCGCCGCGGCCGGGCATCCAGCGCCCGCGGCGCCGGTCCCAGTAGGCCAGGAAGTCGTCCTGCAGCCGCCATCGCAGCGATTGCATCCAGAAGGTGTTGTGCTGGTGGTTGGTCGCGATGATCTTCGGCGAGCCGAGCAGGTTGGCGAGGTCGTCGCTGGGCAGCGGCTCCAGCGTCGGTGAGAGGAGGCTGTCGGGCCGGCCCATGGCGACGAGCAGCCTGCCGCCGTTTTCGACGTAGCTGCGCAGCACGCCCGGCACACAGGCGAAGTCGCGGCGATATTCGTCCGCCGCGAGCACCACCATCTTGAACGGCTGCAATTCCTCGACCGGGATGCCTTCGTTGCCCTTCCAGTAGGTGAATTTCACCTCAGGCGCGATGCCCAGCCGCGCGAGTGCGCTCGTGAGGCAGGCCGCCGTGGTGAAGCCGTCGATGCGGTCCAGCCCCACCATCTGCGGCGTGGGCAGCAGCAGGAGCACGTCGGTGCTGACGCGCGGCGGGTTGGTGGCGGCCTTCGCGTAGGCGGCGGCGCGGCGGGCAACCGGGCGCCACGAACCGCCGAAGTCGATGAACCCCATCGCCTCGCCCTCACGATAGAAGTATTCCGGCTCCGGGCGCGACGACGACTCGTCATCGGTCCAGCACCAGAACCCGATCCCGTCGGCGCCGGCGTCGAGGTAGCAGCGGTGCAGCCGCTCGAAGATGATCCGCTGGTCGCTCGGCTCGGGCGTCCATCGGATGAGGTTATCGAGCACGGTGCCGTGGCACAGGACGATTGCGGTGTTGGGCGAGGCGGCCTTCAGGTAGCGGGCGCGCTCCCACGCCTCGGTGATCACCGACAGCGCGTCGACCGAGAGCTTGTTGGTGGTCGGCTCGAAGAAGTACTTCCGCTCCCAGTCGGGATGCGTGTGCGTCGAGTGCGTCATGCCGAACTGGTATGCTTCCAGCCAGATGGCGTCGACGTTGTTGATGCCGGGGATGAGGCACTCCATGGGGCCGCGGTCGAACTCGCAGCCCTCGTGGCAGCCGGTGAGGAGGATATTGGGCGTTTCGCGGCGGACGATCCCGCAGATCTGCGTTTGCGCGTCGGCCGAGGTGTGCGCGGTGAACGCGAGGAAGTCGAACGTGCGCGAATCCGCCTCGGTGAACTGCCCTTCCACCTCCACCGGCAGGGCCACGTCGTCCCACGATTTCGGGTTTTCGGGCAGCTTCGGGTGCGATTTCAGGAATCCGGCGAAGTCGTCGTTGTAGCGCTGCTTCAGCCACTGCTGCCAGGTCTTCTTCACGGGCAGAAGCTGGCGGCCCTCCGGCTCGCCGGGCGCGTAGCCGCAGTAGCCGGTCCACAGCCTGCCGCCGCCGGCCCCGGCCATGATGCCGAGGAGCGCGGGATCGTCCTGGTAGCGCCTGCCCCACATCAGCATCTCCTTCACCTTCATGTCGAGGATTTGCGGGTTGACCGACGTGTGCCGGTGCGGGTGGGCCGGATCGTCGGCGTAGGGCTTGCCCATGATGTTCTCGAATGCCGCCTCCGTCGGGCAGTTCGGCAGCGGGTAGACGTAGAGGCCGTTCTTCTCGGCGATGCGGAGCAACTGGTCGAACCGCGCGAACATCCGCTCCACCGGCTGCCCATTCTGGTAGAACTTCGTGGTCTTCACGAACGGCACGACCAGGGTGCAACCGATCTCGGCCATTCGGGCGAAGTCGCGCTCCATGTAGGAGCGCGCCTCGTCCCAGTATTCGTCGTCGAAATATGGCCCGCCGCAGGTGCCGGGCTTGCGAGCGAAGTAGACGGGGCCGAACGGCACGAACCGCCGGCCGTCGCGCACGAACTGGCCGTTCTTCACGGCGATCTTCGTCAGTGGCATGGCTTCACTCCGTTGTGCGTTGGAACTCGAGCTCGACCATCACGCCCTGCAATCGCATATGCGCGGTAGTTTATCAGGAAGCGGGAGCGGATTCCATTGATTTGCGGGATTCAGGGAATCAGGAATACCACAAAGGCTCAAAGAGCACAAGAAAGAGCGGGGCCTGACTTCCTCCTCTTTGGGAGCTTTGCGCTCTTCGCGCCTTCGTGGTCTTCCTCTGCTCGCGTCAAGGGCGTGCCACCACTGCGGCCACTTGCTGTCGCCTTTTCGCTTGATTTTTCCCCCTCCCCGTGTCACAATGAACTATTCCTGAAAACGCCCACGTTTTCTGAACGGATGATCATCTCCGCAGTAGGAGAACTGCAATGAAATTCGGATTGTGCACCGGATTGGACGGCGTTCAGCTCGCCGGGAAGATCGGTTTCGACTACATCGAGCCGGCGGTGGCGGCGCTCGTTCCCGACAAGCCCGACCAGGATTTCGCGCCTGCCCTGAGCAGCATGGCCGGCTCGACGCTGAAGGCGGAAGCGTTCAACTGCTTCATCCCCGGCA
>DATKYA010000383.1:0-7367 GCA_035528775.1 Planctomycetota bacterium
TGAGGGAAATCGATGAACTTTCAGGAAGAGTTTCGCAATAAGGACGTTGCCCGCGGCTTGGTCGCGGGCATCAGGAATGCCATCCAGTCCATCCCGCCCGTGGTACTGCCGGTGAGGCTGATGGAAGTGTGCGGCAGCCACACGATGGCGATCTGCCGTTACGGGATCAGGCAGTTGCTGCCCAAGCCGCTGCGGCTGCTGTCGGGCCCGGGCTGCCCCGTGTGCGTGACGACCGGGGATTACATCGACAAGGCGGTGGCGCTGGCCCGCATCCCGGGCGTCGTCGTGACGAGCTTCGGCGACCTGTTCAAGGTGCCGGGCAGCACGTCGTCGCTCGAGAAGGAGCGGGCTGGCGGGGCTGCCGTGGAGGTGATGTTCTCGCCAATCGAGGCCGTCCGGATCGCGCGCGACAATCCCGCGAAGAAGGTCGTGTTCCTCGGGATCGGCTTCGAGACGACGATCCCGGCCGTTGCCATCGCGATCAAGGAGGCCGCCGGGCAGGGCGTGGAAAACTTCTCGGTGCTCAGCGGGCACAAGCTGATGCCGCCCGCGTTGAGGGCGTTGGCCGAAGGCGGCACGCGGGTGAACGGCTTCATCTGCCCCGGGCATGTGAGCACGATCATCGGCATGCATCCCTACGAATTCATCGCCCGCGACTACCGCATCGGCTGCGTGATCGCGGGTTTCGAGCCGCTCGACATCCTGCAGTCCATCCACATGCTGCTCAGGCAGATCAAGGATGGCGAGCCGGCGGTTGAGAACCAGTATACGCGGCTGGTGCGGCCGGAGGGCAACCGCGCGGGCCAGGCGATGATCAACGAAGTGTTCGAGCCGGTGGACGTGGCTTGGCGCGGCCTGGGCGTGATTCCCGGCAGCGGGCTGCGGATTCGCGAGCAGTTCGCCGCGCACGACACGGAGCGGACCATCGAATTCGCCCCGGAGCCGACCGTCGAGAAGCCCGGCTGCATTTGCGGCGAGATCCTGCAGGGAATCAAGACTCCCTACGATTGCCCGCTGTTTGGCAAGTACTGCACGCCTGCGGGGCCCGTCGGCCCGTGCATGGTTTCCACCGAAGGGTGCTGCGCCGCGAGCTACAAATACTTGGAGCCGATGAAGAGATGATGAGATGATGGGATGATGGGAGAAGGATTTCCGCCAGCTTCCCTTCATCCCATTATCCCTTCATCCCATCATCAGTGATCTGGAGTTACACCGTGGAACAGCAGATCAGCCTCGCGCACGGCAGCGGCGGCCAACTCACCCGCGAGCTCGTCGAGCACGTCTTCGTTCCCAAACTCAAGAACGACATCCTCAGCCGCCTCACCGACGCTGCCGAGCTCGCCGTTCCCGGCTCGCGGCTGATGTTCACCACCGATTCGTTCGTGATCAAGCCGCTGGAGTTTCCGGGAGGCGACATCGGCAAGCTGAGCGTGTGCGGCACGATCAACGACCTCGCGGTCTCGGGTGCGCGGCCGATGTGGATCAGTTGCGGGCTGATCATCGAGGAGGGATTCTCGTTCGAGCGGCTGGGGCGGATCGTCGATTCCATCGCGCGAACTACTGCCGACGCCGGCGTGGCGGTCGTCTGCGGCGACACGAAAGTTGTCGAGCATGGCAGTGCCGACGGCCTGTTCATCAACACCGCGGGCATCGGCGTGCCCATCGGGGACTACCGTTCCGCGCCGATCCAGCCGGGAGACAAGATCCTGGTGAGCGGCACGATCGGCGACCACGAGGCGGCAATCTTCCGCGTGCGCGAAAACCTCGGCCGGCGAATGGAGCTCGCCAGCGATTGCGCGGCACTGCACGGGCTTGTCGAGACGATGCTGGCGGCGGCGCCGGGCATCCGCGTGATGCGCGATCCCACCCGCGGCGGCATCGGGGCCGTTCTGAACGAACTCGCGACCGGCACCGCGTGCAGCTTCACTATCGAGGATGACCTCATCCCGATGTGCGACGAAGTGCGTGGCATCTGCGAGCTGGTGGGGTTCGATCCGATGTATCTGGCCAATGAGGGCAAGCTGGTGTGTTTCGCGGCGGCGGACCAGGCGGAGTGTCTGCTACACGCCATGCGGAGCCACCCGCTCGGGAAGAACGCCGCCATCATCGGCGAGGTCGCGGCCGATCCGCGCGAGCATGTCTATCTGCAAAGCCGGTTCGGCGGCAGCCGGATCGTGATCATGCCCACAGGCGTGCAACTGCCGAGGATCTGCTGAAGGCAAATGAAGAATGAGGAATGAGGAAACGGAAGGATGCTGGTCTTCATCCTTCATGCTTCATCCTTCATTCCTCATTCCGAAGAAAGAAGGAAGATAGAACAGGGAACAAGGAACAGGGAACAGGGAACAAGGAGTCGGCAACCACCGTCGTACCGCGGACCCTGTAGCCTGTAGCCTGTCGCCTGCAGCCGGTGTCTTCGCGTCCTTCCCTCACGTTCTCATCAACTGCTCCGCCAGCCGCCGGCTGGTGAGCAGGATCAACTCGGTGCGCTCGACGTGGTGAACGAGCTCGGCGAGGGTGTCTTCGATCATCTCGATTGAGCGGTAGCGCCGCTTGAACTGTGCGTAGAGTTCGTCGCCTTCCAGTCCCTGCACGCGGAGGTCGTAGAGCAGTCGGTAGGCCTCGGTCGGGCGTTCAACCCACCGCGACACTTCCCGGTAATCAGTGGAAAGGAACAGGCACAGAGGGATCTTCATGCCGCCGTTGGTGAGGTAGTGCTGCATGAAGTCGGGGTGGTCGTCGCGGCTGATGATGCGGATGTCGATCGCCGGACTGGCATCGCCGATCTTCGCCATGACGGGCACGTTCGCCTGGCAGTCGACGCACCAGTGCGTGGCGACCACGAGCATGTTGATCTGCCGGTCGAGCCCGTGCAGGAACTCGCGGGTGTCGTCGCTGAGGAACGTGTTGTCGTAGAACCACTCGAAGTTCTGCCGCGTGCTCGCCTTCTCGATGAACTGGTCGAAGCCGACACCCTTGTGGAAGTATTCTTCCAGATTCGGCATCATTGTGTGTGCACCTCCGCCTGCGTCAGCAGTGAAATCGTTTCCGGCCGTGGCCATAGCCGCACGTTTGCTAAGTGAATCTCGGCAGAATCCATGGAATTTGCGCAATATTCTTGCACGCCCGAGGGTTACAATAGCGAACAGCCCACCTCGTACGGATTTTCATCGGTGCGCCCTTGAATACCTGCCGTGCGTGGTGTATAATTCTCATGGCAGCAGCGGCAGCGGTTTCAGGAGGTTCGGCCATGCAGAAATATCACATCGCCATCATGCTTCTCGCGTGCATTGCAGTGCTTCGCGCGTCGACTGCCGACGTCGTTCACCTCAAGAACGGCAACAAGATCGAAGGCGAGATCATCACCGAAACCGATGACGACGTGAAGCTGAAGACCACCATCGGCAGCATCACGCTGAAGAAGGAGGATATCGACCGGATCGAGAAGGGCGTGACCGCGCTCAGGAAGTACGAAAACACTGCGAAGACGCTCAAAGACGACGACACGCTCGCGCACTACACGCTGGGCATCTGGTGCAAGGAGCACGGGCTGCCCAGGCAGGCCAAGGACGAATTCCTCAAGGTGATCGCCGCCGATCCCGAGCACGTCGAAGCCCGCCGCGAGCTGGGCCACGTGCTCCAGGGCGGCAAATGGATGACCGAGGACGAGTCCATGATCGCCAAGGGCTTCGTGAAACACGCCGGGGCGTGGATCACGCGGGAACAGGCCGACGCACTCGCCGAGAAGAAGGAGATCGCCGAGCTGAAAGACAAGCTGTGCCGCGCGGCGAAGCTGCTCGACGGACCGAATTCGAAGGAAGGACGCAAGGTGTTCGAGTCGATAACGCCCCAGTCGGCCGACCTCACCGTGGCGATCCCGGCGCTGCGGGCCGTGATCGACAGCGAAGGGCCTGCCGGCCGCACCGAAGCCATCAGGACGCTTGCCCGGCTGCACACGGCCGAGGCGTTCGACGCGATCGTCGAGACGCTCCTCAACGAGAAGAAATCGGACGTGGCCGACGCCGCGATCCAGGAGTTGAAGGCGCTGAACTCCAAACGGGCCGCCCGCCAGCTCATGAAAGCGTGCGAGGAGCTGCGCCGCAGCCTCATCCTGGCTGCCAACGACGCCAAGCCCGACATGGTTCGCGCCATCGAGCGGGCATCCCGGGCACTTGGAGCGCTCGGCGAATCGATGGCCGTGCCCGAGCTGGCCGAATGCCTCACCATCGAGGTCAACTACCTTCGCGACAAGCGATCCACCTCCAGGATCGACGGCCCGCTCAGCTCCGGCACGGAATCCACCAGGACCGTCGGCGGAGTCCCCGTCGAAATGAAGACGTCGTCGTCGATCTCCATCTCGACCAACGTGCCGGATAAGGAGCTGGTGAAGGACTACTACAACGATGATGCCCGCGTGGCACTGTGGCAGCTCACGGGTCAGCGTTTTGATTTCGAGCGAAAGAAGTGGCTCGAATGGTGGGCCGCAAACAAGCCGGTGCTGCCGCCGGATGAGAAAGACTTCGATCTTCGGAATGATGAGGAGATGAAGAGATGAGGCGATGAAGGGAAAGATGCTCGCCGTTGGCTTCTTCACCCCATCACCCCATCATCTCACTATCCTTCCTTCTTTTTCGTGCCCTTTGCACTCTTTGCGTCTTTGTGGTCTCCTCCCCGTAGTCTCTCCTCTCGTGCGTAGTCGCAGACCCTGTTCAGAGGGCAAATGCTGCACCGCGGCGTGCCCCGGCAGATCTCCCTGCCCAGGCCGATGAGGTTGATGTGCAGGGAGAATGCCTTGCCCGCCGGCACGTGCGGCTGCATCAGCCAGTGGGTCTTGTGGGGCGGCGTACCGGGCGGCACCACGCCAATGCGGCCGCACACGCGGTTCACGTGCGTGTCTACCGGAAACACGTCGCGTCGGCAGGCGAACAGCAGCGTGACTGCCACCGTCTTCACACCGATCCCCGGCACTTGGCGGAACAGGTCGTAGGCTTCCTGCTCATCCATTTCGCAGATCGGATCGATGGTGTACGATCCGAATCGCTCCTTCGCCCAGTGCAGGAAATCCCGGATCACCTTGCTTTTCTGGTTCGACAGTCCGCCGCGGCGGATGGCGTCGGCGATCTCGCCGGCGGGGGCTTCTGCGGCTTGTCGCCACGACGGGAATCGCCGTTTCAGGCTCTGAAACGCCGCGTGGCTGTTCGTGTCGTTGGTGCTTTGCGAGAGGATGGTGAGCACCATGGAATCGAGGGGGCTGTCGCGTTCGGGCCGCTCGGGAATCCCATAGCGGGCCTCGAGCAGCTCAACCATTCGGCGGACTCTCGGCTTGGGGTTCTTCATAAGATGCGTCCAGTTGCCGATGGTCTTTTTCGACACGAAGACACGAAGGATCACGAAGAAGAAGTTTGAATGACTTGATCTTGCTTGTCCCCTGGCTCGATCTTCTTCGTGTCTTCGTGACTTCGTGTCGAAACTACCTGCATGTTACCAGAAAGTCGCCGGAAAGACGACGGGAAAAACGACAACGGCAATGCGTCGCGGACGCCATTGACCGGGCCGCGTGGGCGATGCAATGCACCCGCCGAAGCTTCTGCCGACGATAGTAGCGAGAACCTCGCCGCGGACTCCGTGCAAATCGGGGCCGGTGAGTTCAATTCGCCGCGGGACGGGTCATCTGCGGATTTACTTCTTGAAACCCCGGAATATCGCTGTAACATGAGAGGAGAGATTGATGCCGCGTACCGTTCCATTTCCCAAAGGAGGAAATATGAAAAAGACATGCGTCGTGTTAGCGTCGGCACTGGCCGCGCTGCTGGTCGCGGGATGTGTGAGCATGGAGGAGTACAACAAGGTCGCCGAAGAGCGCGATATCGAGCGCACCGAGAACGATCTCCTTGCCGAGAAGCTCAAGGCCTACGAGAGCCAGGCGGAGCAGAACAAGTTGAAGGTGGCGGACCTGAAGAAGGGCAAGGAGGACGCCGAGAAGGAGCGCGACGTCGCCGGCGCTCGGAACCGCGACCTCGGTGAGCAACTCAACGTTGCGAAGGCCGATGCCGAGAAGGCAAAGCACGAGCTCACCCTCGCCCAGGACGAGATCAAGATGACGATGGCGAAGGTCAAGGACATGGAGAAAAAGGTCGGCGAGCTTACCGCACAGCTTGCCAAGACGGCCGCCGATGGCGAGAAGGCCAAGCAAGAACTGCAGGGGACAATCGACAAGCTCACGATGGGGCTGAACGACGCCCAGGCCCAGATCGAGAAGCTGGAGGAAGCCGCAAAAGAGGTGAAGGCCGAGCCTGCGCCGGCACCCGTGCCCGCCCCCAAAGCCGAGCCTGAGAAGATCATCGAGTCGAAGCCTATGGACGTGAATAAGGCTCCCGACAAGACCACGGATCCCAAGGTGAAGGATACGAAGGGGAGCAAGGCGCAGAAACAGTAGTTCACCCACGGGCTATGAGCCTGGGAGTTTGGACTTCCGCCGAGGAGACGGCATGTACCGGGTCCAGTCCACTGGATCCGCTGGATCCACTGAGTCCACTGAGTCCATTCGTAGAAAAGGGAACCCGCTGAAAATGGCGGGTTCCCTTTCTTGATTGATTGCGGGCGCGTTTACGGCTGCGGAGCCCGCGCGTCATTTGGCCGACTTCGCGAGGAACTTCACGGCGGCTTCAATGCCGTCGGCGTCGTCGGCCACGGCGATGATGCCGTCGTCAACGAGGCTGAACGGCCGCCACAGGAAGCTCACGTATCCCTTGCCAGGGCCGGGGAAGCCGCCCATCGCCCCGCACGTGGTCCACTGCCGATCCCACAGGACGTAGTTGAGCAGGCGGTTGTCGGCAGCCGATCCAATGACGATCGCGGGCCTGTCGAGCTCGAACGTCTCGCCGGCCGACCAGAGGATATCGGAGTTGATGCGAGCGAGGCCGCGGCCGACGTTCGTGTCGAACCGCTTGACGGCCACCTGGCTGGCCCGGCGGACGAGCGCGTCGATGTTGCGGCCCCGCAGGGCCTTCACCAGCGGCTCGACGGCCGCCTCCGGCGTGTGCTCGCCGATCACCACGTAGACCGATTTCGCCGCTTTGAAGAACCCTGGCAGTGCCAGCGCGTTTTCCACGAGCACGCTGCCCTGCTTCGTATCGAGATAGCCCCCGCCTTTCACCGTCACCTGCGCGGACGCAGCCTTGCCCGACAGCAGCTCGCGCACCGAAATCGTCATCGTGTCGCCATCGAACAAACCAGCGGCGATCTGTCCTGTCCAGCGGCCGCGGTCGGTACTGCGGTAGAGCACCTGGGGCGCCGTCGCACCGGATGCTCCGGCGCCGCGGCTGACCGTGATCTCAAGCGGGATCGCCGCCTTGAGCAGCTTGCCG
>DATKYA010000384.1:0-6205 GCA_035528775.1 Planctomycetota bacterium
GGGCTGTTCGACAACCCCGACAGAGCGCCCGCCGCGGACCGCGGTTGAAGTGCGACGTAGAGCCGGTCCACCGGCGGAAGACCGTCGATGCCGATCGTCACGGTCTCGATCCCTCCTGCCGGCACCGATGGAGACGGGGAGGCGAGCACGGTGCCAGCTTGCCACGACTGGTCATCGGCCAGTTCATTCCCGGCGTACCTGATCTCGTAGCCGGCAATGTCGCCTTCGGGGGCGGTCCATCGCAGCCGCAGGAACATCCTGGCCGCTGTGAGCGCCTGCACTTCAGCGATCTGAACGTAGTGTCTGCCGTTCGTGTACAGCATTCCTGTGGGAGCATCGATGCGAACGTATCGCGCCGGCCGCTCGGCGAAAGCGTTCTGGTACCAGATGCCGCTTGCTCCGGCGTAGCCCGCTTCCGAGGCAGCTCGCGTCCAGACGGTGCCATCGACACTTGCCAGGATATCGAAGTTTGCCGGAAACAGGCCGGGGTAGCCGCTTCGCGGCAGCATGCGGACTCCGGCCACGGGATGCAGGCCTCCGGTATCAATCGTGATGTATTCGCGGCGCGGATCGAAGCATGCCGCGCTGACCCACGCCGTGGATGTGTTGCCGTCGATAGCCATCGCGGCGGTGTAGCCGGTGTTCAGCACCGTGGAAGCAGTAGCACCAGTCGCCGCCACCGGCTCCGCAATTGGCACAAGCTCGGCGACGAGGTTGGCCACCACGGACGCCGGGGCCGGCTCGTATGCCACTGTGGCATTATGAAGTGATACCAGTGCCACGTCCACGTCCGTTTGTCCATCAGGCATCGGCACGTCGTCCACCGTCCACCGCACGAACTTGTGGAGTACCCCTTGTATCAGCGCCTGGTGCGGGGCACTCAGTATCACGACTCCGCCCCGAAAGATGGTGTAGAACGTCGTTCCCGGAATGGTGCCGCCGATGGCGATGCCCGCGGCCGGCGTCGACATCACGATCAGGAGGTTGGGAGTCCTGGAGGCCTGGGACGTATTGCCGTAGGACCCGAGATTGGTGCGGCCGCCATTGGGCTCGGGTTCGTCGAACACCGCATACAGAGGATCGCCGCTATCGATGCACGGGCTGGTGACGGAATCGAAAACCCAGTCCCCCAGCGCGGGATCCCATCGCCCTCCGGCGGACAACAGGTGGTAGTCGCCCTCCACCCAGAAATCGTCCCAGATATCGGCCGTGCCGTTGTCGTCACGGTATCCGCGCGAAACGAACTGCGGATCACTATCGATATTCCCGGTTCCCCACGAGAGCGTGCTGCCGGACTCGCGGTAGATAGCGGCATTGCCGCCCTCGACGCCGGAGTAGCTGACTGTCGTCGTCGACGTCCACACCAAGGCGATCTGGAGTGAATTACCCCACACGATGCAGTTTCTGAGGATAACGTCCGCTCCGGTGCAGAGGATGCCCACCCCGCCCCATCCGCTTGTACCGTTGTCGGCAATCGTGTTATTGGTGACCGCAAGCCCGGCCAGATCGCTGCACGAGATTCCGCCGCCCCACCAGGCGCCGTTGCCGGTGACCAGGTTGCCGGTGATCGCCGGGGAGCAGCTTCGGCAGGCAATGCCATCGCCGACGTTGCCGGTGATCCTGTTTCCGCTGATCAGGCTGCCGGACGCGAAGCTGCAAACCAGGCCGTCGCCGAAGTTGCCATAAACGTCATTATCGGCGAACACAACCGATGAATCCGGCCCGATAAACACGCCCCCGCCCGCGTCTGCCATGTCGAGGTAGTTCCCGGAGAAGACGTTGCCGGTGATGACAACCGACGACGACCAGATCTCGGCTCCCCCACCCCCACCTGCCGGCGTGGACCAGCCGTTGACGAAACTGAAGCCGGTGATGGTTCCGCCGGTGAAATCGGTCAGCGTCAGACAGGGGTCGCCATAGGCGGAGTCGATCTTCGTAACGTCCGCTCCGGCTCCCACCAGTACCAACCCTGAGTGAGGTGAATCCAGCACGATGTTCCCGTAATAGGTACCGGGCGACACATAGACGGTACAGCCGCTACCGATCTCCGGGTAGCGGTCGAGCAGTACCTGGACGGAATTGACCGGGTCGCCGGGGGAAGTACCGGAATTCGCAGCGCTACCGGCCGCAACGCCGTCATCCGGCTCGGCATCGTTCACGTAGTAGGCATCCGCCATCGCGGAGATGCACACAGCCGACGAAAGGAACACAGACACGAGGAGAAGGGTAATGCGTTGCATCAACCGCTCCATGGTACGCCGCGGCAGGCCGGGAGTTGGCTGCCGGCAGCATACATCCGTACACCGATGTGCGTCGAGGTGTCCTAGGGATCCGACAAATGGTAAGGAGATTGTGCAGGGATGCGTCATCCCGCCGAAGAAAACATCTCCTTGGCAGAACGAGCAACAGCAGGTGAGCTAGTATATACCAGAAAAACGGCGGATGTGCAAGAACTTTTTTTGAGCTTTTTTGCGCGGTGTTTTCGACAGTCACAGCCGGGGGCCGGAAACGGAATTCAGCGGTCTGACCGGCGCCTGGCTCCCGCATTCGGCGTTCAGTCGCACCTGCTGTTGAGGCGCTGCCGCACTGCGATCAGGTCCAGGATGTTGATCATGCCGTCGTTGGTGACGTCGGCCCGGTGGTTGCCGCCGGTGTTCGCATTCTGCCCCATGCGTGCTCGGATGAAGATCAGGTCGAGAATGTTCACGGCGCACGTGGGGGGGGCCTGCGACTGGACAGGCAAGAAGCTTGGGCGTTCAACGCCCACGATCGGAGCGGGAATCCTCAGGACGCGATTGGCCGGGCAACCGGTTTCACGCCTCGGCTATCATCCGGTACAGCTTCTCCCCCGGCTTCAGGCCGCACACCTGCTGCAGGACGTACTCCAGGCCGTGGCTGGCGATCATTTGCTGGAGCTGGACGGCGGCGGGATCGTCCGCATTGCGATAGCGGAGGGCGCTGCGAATGCCGGCGATGACGTTGCCGGGCTCGTCGCCGGTTTCCATCACGAGGCGGGCGGCGCCGATCAGCCGGTCGCGCGGACCCAACTTGCGGATGGGATCGCGCCCCACCCGTGCCACCGTGTCGCCCAGTGCCCGGTTCGCAAACCGCCGCAGCAGGTCATCCACGTGCTCCTGCTGCTGCTCCTGCGTGAAGTTGTGCTTGCGGATGAGGGCGCGGCTCGTCTCATCGAGGGCCGCCAGCACCTTCGGCCGGATCTGCGGGTCGGTGACGGCCTGCCAGACGAACTCGTGCCCCTTCTCCGCCCCGAAGTACGCGCACAGGCAGTGGCCGCAGTTGTGGGTGAACAGCTTCCGTTCTTCGTAGGCCTCCAGGTTGTCGTGGAACTCCAGCCCCTGGATGTCGGGCAGACCGAACGGGAAGCCCCGTTTGTCTGCCGGCAGGATAGCGTACGCTTCCACGCCGATGTAGAGGGGATCGGCGGCGCGCTTGTCGTCGGGCACCACGGGCACCATCCTGCTCACCACGGTCTCGGCGAAGCCCACGCTCGTCTCCACGTAGCGGCGGCAGGCGGCGTCGGCGTGCTGCAGGATCAGCTCCTTCAGGATGCAGCCGGCTTCGAGGAGGTTTTCGCAGATGAGGATGCTGACTGGCGGAGCCTTGCGGACGGCTCGTTTCGCCAGCCCCGCCGCGATCGCCGGCGCGATATGCTTCAAGACCGCCCCGCCCACCGACGTGCCCAGGATGTCCGCCGAGGCGATCTCATCGGCCACCACGTCGATTGTCCGGCCGTCGACCCCGCGCACGTTCGTCACGTCGACGAAGTAATTCTCGTCGCCGAGAATCTCGATCCGGTAGTAACGGCGCGTGTTGAGCGCCTCCAGCACGCGCGGATCGACCTCCACGAATACCGTCTCCCAGCCCGACTGCGAATACAGTTGGCCCAGGAACCCGCGGCCTATATTGCCGGCACCGAAATGCACTGCTTTCTTCATCAGTTGTTCAGTTGATCACAGGAAGACTAAACAGGGATAAATGGGATGAATGGGATAGGAACAGGAGGCTGTCGGAACAGTACGGCTGCCCACGTAGAGACGCCCCGGCGGGGCGTCTGAGACGTGCCATCGGCACGTCTCTACACCCGTCTTATCCCATTCATCCCATTCGTCCCTGTTATTGCTCATTCGTTCTGCACAGTTCCACGATGAACGTCTCGACTGCCAGCCGTGCCTCCATGCGGTTGCTCTTGATTGCGATGTCGGCTTCCAGCGCCCCGCGAAGGCCGCGGTCGAGGTCGTGCCACGAAAACCGCCGTGACTGCTCGATGCTCTTCTTCGCCGCGTAGGGGTGCATCTTGAGCAACCCGATCACCTTCTGCTCGTCGCGGATCGTATCCATCATTCTCTTGACGGTACGCAGCTTCAGCAGCGTGCTGCTGATGGATGCCAGCCGTGCCGATTCCATCCCAGCCTTCGGCAGAAGGCGATCGAACGCTTCCAGTGCCAGCCTTGCGTTCTTCGATGCCACGCCGTCAAGCAGGTCCCAGATCATGGTAACCTTCTCCTGGTCGACGGCCGCCAGCACGTCCTGTCCCTCGATGGATCGACGGCTGCCCACGTAGGTCACGAGCATCTGCATGTGGGAGTCGAGCTGGGCAAGATCGGGACCGACGATGTCGGAAAGCGCCTGTGCGGCGGGGTGTGCGAGGTTCTTGCCGAGTTCGCGGGCGCGGGTCTTCATCCACGAGATCAACTGGCCGTATCTCGGCGTGACGCACGCCACCTGTGCGCCGTTGGTGTCGGTCTCCTTCGCCAAGACCCAGCGCTGGTCGATCGCCTCGTCGCACAGCAGCACCAGGCAGCCGGTTTTCGACGGAGCCTTCGCGTAGCGGCCCAGCACGTCCCTGTGTTCGGAAACGAAGCCGTCCGCGTTCTCAACGATCACCAGCCGCATGCCGCCGAAGAACGTCAGCGTCCGCACGTCGTCCAGAACGCGGCCGACCGCCAGGTCCTTCTCCTTGCCGTTGTACTCGCTCAGGCACATTCCCGGCTCGACGTCCTTGAACAGCGCCTGCCGCAGTGCTGAGATGATCGCCCGCCGGTAGTAGTATTCCGTGCCGAACATCAGATAGACCGGGCGCACCTTCCCCTTCGCGATCTCGGCGATGACCTGATCGGGATGGAGGCCTTCTTTCGCTTGCTTTGCCAACGCACAAACCTCTGCAGTGGGATGATGAATGCAGGAACTGGGATTCCGATCCCACACTCAAGGCATGATGAACTCGTGCTGCGAGCGGCGGACCACCAGCACGGGGCAGGGAGCCTTGCGGACCACCTTCTCCGTCACGCTTCCCATCAGCACGTGGGCCAGGCCGGATCGCCCGTGCGTGCTCAGGACGATCATGTCCGCTGCCCGCTCCTTCGCAAGCCGGATGATCTCGAGGAACGGCGTGCCGCGGATGGCGATCCGCTCCACCGGCATCTCCTTCTCGATCTCGGGCGGCACCATCTCGAGCATCCGCTTGGACGATTCCTCCTCCATCTGCCGGAAGAATTCCTCTATATTGAACCCGAAGGTTGCCCCATTGGATGGATAGAAGGGATCCTCGATCACGTGCAGCAGGATCAGCTCCGCGGTGAATTCGCGGCAGAACGACAGCCCGTACTGCAGGGCGTGCATCGAGTAGTCCGAGAAATCCGTCGGCACCAGTATCTTCTTCAGCTTGATCATGATGCGTGCTCCCGTGTGGGCGCCCGAACGGTTATGTTCAGTGTTCGATGTTCTGTGTTTTCCCCTCTTCTCCACTCTCTCGGTCTTCTCACTCTTCTTCCATCGGCATCGGCCCGCCACCCATAATCATTGTCGTCATTACGGTGGTGCATTCCATGATGCACGCCTGAGGGATATACGCCTCAACCGACGCGGTGCGGGCATCGAGGGCCTTCATCCCAACCGAGACGGGCGTGGCGAAGGGAATGGGAACGGGCGCCTTGCGGCCGGTCATCTTCGACATCATGCCCATCCCGAATTCCATGAACCGCGCGGGCACCAGCATGGCAACCACGTTCTGGCCGGGGCCGAGCTTGCCCCGCATTTTCTTCACCAGGAGGTCGTCGTTGAGCACGTCCATCTGCTGGCCCTTGAGCAGGTTCAGCGTCTTCTCCATCATCTCGTCGCTCATCGTCACCACCATGTGCTTGCCGGTGACGGCGATCAGGCTCTCCAGGCCGTTGGGGCCGTACAT
>DATKYA010000385.1:0-4062 GCA_035528775.1 Planctomycetota bacterium
CCGGTCCGGCAGCAGCGGGAAGCAGCCGCACGCGATGGCCTCGACGACGGCGATGCCGAAGAATTCCTGCCGCGCCGTGCTCAGCGCAACGTCCGACCGCTTCAGCAGCTCGAGATACGCCCGGCGGTCGGGCGCGTAGCCAAAGTGGACGACGCGGTCCGCCAGGCGCTCGCGGGCGGCGTCGAAGATCGCGGGATGCGAGCGGTACCGCTCGCCCAGCACGATCAGGCGGAAGTCGGCCCCGCCGTCTGCCAGCTCGAACAGCACGCCGAAAAACGTGTCCGGGTCCTTGTCGTGCTCCCAGCGGTGGTTCCACAGGATGACGAGCGGGCCGGTCTTCGCCGGGGGCGGGATGGCGTCGCACTCGCTCAGCTCGCAGCCGACGTGCAGCACGCCCGATTTCGCCTCGATCTCGCTGGCGATCCCCTCGGGCACGTGGTCCGGCATCCGTCGCAGGAAGGCGTCGGTCTCGCGGAGGAAGCTCGTGCGGTGGTAGTGCGAGTTGAAGAACACGCTCTGCGCCGCCAGGCACGTGGTGATGTTGGTGAACAGATACTGGTAGTCGCGGGCCGACTCCGGCTGCTCGGGATAGCTGAACTGGTTTTCGTGGAAATAGGCGACGCGGGGGATCGAGGCGGCGGCATGCGGGCACATCCCCGCGAAGTCGGCCATGCTCAGGAAATCGGAGGCGAAGACGAGATCGAGCGGCCGCGGGTGCGCACGAAGCGCCTGCACCGCGTTGATCGCCGCCCCGCGCATCCGCCACTTCCACTTGCGCGCGGGCAGCGTGAACAGCTCCAACCGGTGCCGGCTGTGCCTCACCAGGCCGTCGAGAAACGCCTTGTGCGAGCCGCCATAGTACGGCTCGATTGCGAGGATCGTGAGCATGATTGGAAAACGATGAACGATGAACGATGAACGATGAACGGCGGCACGCCTGGCGGTCGCCGCGATCCCAGTGAAGCATATTGTATGAATATGGACGCACAGCGTCAAGAACGATTTGGCGGGGTAGGCATCATTCACTCTTCATCCATCATCCCATCATTCTTCCTCTTCTTTGCGCTCTTCGCGCTCTTCGCGCTCTTTGCGCTCTTTGTGGTGAACTCATCTCCCCAACCGGCCGCGCACGATGAGCAGATCCAGCACGTTCACGCTCCCATCCGCATTCACATCGGCCTTGCGAGCCTCGAGCGACGACGCGGGATCGCGGCCCAGGCTGTTGCGGACCAGGATGAGGTCGAGCACGTTCACCTTGCCGTCGTAGTTCACGTCGCCGGGGAGGTACTCGTACGCGCCGATGTCGACGGTCGCGGTGCCGTCGAGGTTACCGTCGATAACGCGCGGGACGCCGGCGATGTCGGTCGCGGGGAGGGTCTCGATCACTGGCGTGTCGGGGTTGTCGACGTTGTTCGTGCCCGCGTCGATGCACGGCGAGCCGGGGAGAAGATGATAATCGCCAAGGATGAAGGTGTCGTCGGAGGGGTCGTCGGGCGTGCCGGCATCGTCCCAATGCCCGGGATCGACGAAGAGGGGATCGGCCTCGATGTTGCCGGGGCCCCACCCCTCCCATCCGTTGAGCATATTGACAATGGAATCCACCCCTCCATCTATACAAGAGTCGGCTATATATGGGTGCTTATATGCCAAATCAATGGATTTGCCTTCTGGAGATCTATTTCCCCACATGATGCAGTTGCCCACCTTTATAGGACCGGCGAGTTTCATCGCCGCCCTCGGGTAAATGGAGTAGTTGCCTACCAAGGTATTCCCAATGAACAGCACTTCCGATCTGAAGGAAGCGCCAGCGGCCTCTGAGGCTGCCCAAATGCCGTTGCCTACTATCAGGTTATCCGCATAGACGCCAGGACGATTGTAGTCATCATGGTGCAGCACGCCCATGCGTTGATTACCGAATATTACATTTGACAGCACAACAGCTTGTGCACGGCCGATGACGAGGCCATACAGCGAATTGCCGACAACGTAGTTGCCTTGAATAAGGGCTCTGAGGTTCACGCCATAATCACAGACGATTCCATGCTCATTGTTTCCCGATATGGTGTTCCCTATCAAGGCACAAGTGTCGCTATCTTGGCAATAGATCCCTCGCATCGTATTGCCTGAAATTACGTTATCGGCGACAACTGCGTCATGCGCGTGGTAAATCGCGATGGCGGGTTTGCTGTTGTTCTCCTCCGTGTCATTTGCGGAGATTACGTTGCCTGTAACTATAGCGGATACTCGTGTTCCCATGGGAGTGTTGTCTGTGATGTAGATTGCTGACGATGCTTTGTTGCCTATGATGCTATTGCCTTGTATAATTGTCGTGGCACCTGCCACAGCGCCCCATACATCGATTATGTTCCCCGCTTCATTGGAGGTGAACGTGTTCCCCACGATTCTGACAGCTGATTCTGAGCAGTAGATCAGTCTTGCATAGGGAAGGACAGTTGAGGCGAAGACATTGTCTTTCATCATGGCTTTTGAGTTGCCGAAATAATGGGCCTGAGGGAAGAGATCTGGAGGTTGCCCGGCGAAGAGAATCCTGTTTCGCTCAATCGTTGGAGAGGAACTGCTGCAATAGATACCCCCGCCCAAAGTTAGGCCTGCCAAGACACTCTCCTGGCCTTCCCCGTATGTGAACCAGACACGGTTCGTAATCACAGTGCTGTCTCTAACTGCGTCATCAAGAGGATCAGAGCTTCGAACCGTGATCCTTTTTCCGTAGAAGGCAAATGCAAACCGGGAAGTGTATGTGCCTTGGGCGAGGACGATAACATCCCCATCGGACGCAGCGGAGATGGCATCCTGAACATCAGCATATTGTGCGGGCACGTGAAGCTCGGCGCCTACGGCCTGCCCCATGATGATCGCCGCAGACATAACAATGCATACGAATTTCGACGGCATGCCTTACATCCTTTCTTGAAGGCTTGAACACCATGGCTCGAGCCTTCATTTGCGGGTCCGTCATTATTCAAGCATTGCCGCCGCGAGCCCGGCTCGCATTCGGCCGCGGGGCTGCTTGTTCGTTCAGGCTACGGGCAACTCGTGTTCAGCTTGTTCCTCACGAAGATGAGGTCGAGGATGTTGATTTTCGTGTCGGCGTTCACGTCGGCCTTGCGTGCCTCGAGCGACGATGAGGGATCGCGGCCCATGCTGTTGCGGACCAGGATGAGGTCGAGCACGTTCACCCGGCCGTCGTAGTTCACGTCGCCGGGGAGATACTCGTAGACCCCGATGTCGACGGTCGCGGCGCCGTCGAGGTCGCCGTCGATCACGCGCGGGAGGCCGGCGAGGTCGGTGGCGGGGAGGGTCTCAGTCTCCGGCGTGTCGGGGTTGTCGACGTCGTTCGTGCCGGCATCGATGCATGGCGAGCCGGGGAGAAGATGATAATCGCCGAGGACGAAGGTGTCGTCGGACAGGTCGGTGGGCGTGCCGGCGTCGTCCCAGTGGCCGGGATCTACGAAGAGGGGGTCGGCGTCGATGTTGCCGGAGCCCCAGGTGAGGGTCGCATGGTCGCCGATCACGGCGCCGGCTTCCCCGCCCGCAACATTGCTGCTCTTCACGGTGAGGCTAGCCTGATACCAGACCGGTTCTTCCCCCGCAACGTGCAGTTCCGGCCCGCTGGCTGCGGTGTTGTGCTGAAGGACTGTGTTGGCGATCACAGCACGGCTGCGATACACGCGTATGCCGCCGCCCGCTCCGGCCGCTCGATTGCCGCTGATCGTGTTGTTGAGAAGGATCGGTGAACCTTGATCGAGGAGGACGCCGCCGCCGTCGCTTTCGGTGGAGTTGCCGACGATGAGGTTGTTGGCAAGAAGGCCGCCGTCACCCAGCTTAACGCCGCCATCCCTGTTGGATGCCGCGATGTTGCCGATCACGGCCATGTCGGATCTTGATTCTTCGATGAATATGCCCGTTCCGTCATTGCCTTGAATCGTGTTGCCCACAAGAGCCGCGGGGTTTCCATCGGCGATGCAGATTCCGGCCGTGCTGTTGTCGATGACTGAGTTGCCGGCAACAACCACATCCACTGCTGAACCAAGGTAGATGCAA
>DATKYA010000386.1:0-2050 GCA_035528775.1 Planctomycetota bacterium
CTTGGCAAACATCCGCCGGATCTGGCGGTTCATTCCCCGCTTCAACACGACGGAGAGCGCGGTGGTCTTCGAGCTGGCAAACACGACATTGACCTTGACGGCCCGAGCTCGGCCCTCGGCCAGGAAGACGCCCCGCCGCAATGCGTCCATGTCCTCGGAATCCAGCCGCCCTTCCACTTTCACCCAGTACGTTTTCGGCACCTGGTGCCGCGGATGCGTGAGGAGGTTGATCAGCTCCCCGTCGTTGGTCAGGATGATGAGGCCTTCGGTGTCGCGGTCGAGCCTCCCGGCCATCCGGAGGTTTCGGCCGGCGCCCTTCATCAGGTCGATCACGCGGCGGCCGGCATCTTCCTGGGCGAGCGTCGAAACGAAATGCTTCGGCTTGTTCAGCAGGAAGTAGTCTTTCCTCGCGACCCGAACAGGCTTGCCGTCGAACAGGATCTTGTGCTGTGCGGGATCGACCTGGATCCCCATCTCGATGACGATCCGGCCGTCGATGGTCACGTGGCCTTCGGCGATGAGCCGTTCGCACTGGCGGCGCGAGCCGATGCCGGCGTCCGCCAGGATTTTCTGCAAACGCTCCTTGTTGTTCGGCTCGGGCACGGGTCGTCTCCTCCAGTAAAGACGTTTCACCTGGTCTATCTTAATATCGGATGTTTCGACTGTCAAGCCTCTTGCCTTGGTTCTCGCTGTATTTAATTGTAAGCGCAGTTTAGACGGAACGGGCCATGAAATCAACGATAATCGGGAGGTGTGAGTTCGGAAGTCGGAAATCAGGAGTCGGAATTCTGGCTTTCCCGACGCCGCATGAGAAGCGCAACGGTCCCGCCGCCGAGGGCAATGATTCCGCCGATCCACGCCCAGATGGCGAACGGCCGGAGCGCCACGGTGATGACCGGCCCGAGCTGCGGATGCATCGTGAGGCCGGCGCAGAGGTCGTGCGTCAACGTGCTGCGGATGGCGGCCCGCGATTGCGGCCGATCGCTTCCGGCGTAGACCACCACCTCCGGCCGTAGCGTGGCGATCTTCTCGAACACGCGGCGGTCAGTGCGGTAGACGTCGAGCTGGGCACCGATGAGGTTGACCACGTCCGGTCCGGCGTTGCGCGTCATACCGGTAAACTCCAGCACCGTCCCATCGTTCAGTGTAAGCGGATGCGATTGCGACACCTCCATTTCCTCGGCGGGGCCGTACGCGATGTCGTCTCCATCGATCCTCGTCGTCTGTGCAATCGAAAATCGGGCGGTCTTCCGCTTGAAGTCAACCGCCTCGAGCTGCAGCACGGCAGCATCCGTGTGAACGACTTCGCCAACGGCCGGCGAGAACGGCTCGCGGAAGCCCTTCTGGTCGTTGCTCAGCACGAATTCAGCCGTGAAGAGGTGATTCATGCCCCTGAACTGCACCATGTAGTTGCCAGCGAAGATGTGCATGTCGCTCTTCGCGGGCTGTGCCTCCCGCGTGCCAAGCGCGCCGATTCCCACGGCACCGATCACAAGAATGGCGAACCCCAGGTGAGCTGCGCGGCCGGCGGCTAACCGGATTCGGCCCGTGGATCGGTCCGCGACGACATGCCAGATGTCCGACGCCACACTCGCCGCCAGTGCCGCGCCCATCGAGAAGGCGAGCACGGCGGGCCACGGTGTCTTGCGGATGAACATGATCGCTGCCAGCAGCAGGAATGCCACAATCGCGGCCGTCAGCCCGCGAACCGAATGATTCGCTTCACGCCCAACATTCGGGCACACCACCATGCACGCCGGCACTGCGAGCGCGGCGATCAGGGGAAGCTTACCGAGGGATTGCAGCAGCGTGTTCTCAGTCGGGAAGCGCATCAGGAGGGAGACGACGCCGAGCACGACGGTGGCCGTCAGCAGGATTGCGATGGTTTGCCGGAAGGCCTCGCGTCGCCGGTGCAGCACAATGGTGTAGGGGCGGGTCCCCGCGCCCGCCCGGATCGCGTGCAGCAACGCCGTGCCGCTCAGCCACGCGAGAATCGAAACGTCCCCAACGGCAGGCCACATCGCGGAGCCGGAAACATCCAGATACGCCG
>DATKYA010000387.1:0-2973 GCA_035528775.1 Planctomycetota bacterium
ATACCAGCCTATGCCCTCGGGCGACGTGATCGGCCGGAGCTGCACCATCGGCGGGGCGACGATGCGGTTGCGAAGCGTGACGGCACCGATCTTCAACGGTGCGAACAGTTCAGCTTGCTGTGGATTCATCTTGCTCTCCCACGGGTTCAGTTACCACAAAGACACAAAGAGCACGAAGGACACGAAGAAGAACGGATTGTTCGGATATCCATGTGTCGCGTTTCAGGTATGGCCGGAAGCCCATCTTGTGCTTTCACCCAAATCGTCTTCATCATAGCAGAGCGGGTGCCGCATTGCAAGCCATGATTCAGCCGGTTCCCAAATCCCGGTGCGGGAGGCCGGCCGCCGCCGAATTCCGTCCGCAAATAGGTTAAATCGCTTCCCCGTTTCGGCATACATTACTATAATGGAGGAATGCACGGCTCGTCTTCCGCCACTGGAGGCAACACATATGGCACCGCGCACCGTCACGATCACCGAGATTACCAAACGCGACGGCACGAAGGAAGCGTTCGACCCGTCCCGCATCACCAACGCGATCAGGAAAGCGCAGGAGGCGGTCGGCCAGATCGATGACGCCGCCGCACAGGCCGTTACTGACCAGGTGGTCGACGAGCTTTCCCGCCGCCGCCCTATCGAGGTAACCGTCGAGAACGTGCAAGATCTCGTCGAGAAGCATCTCGTCCAACAGGGCCTGATGGAGGCGGCCAAGGCATACATCCTCCACCGCCACCTGCGCGCCGAGGTGCGCGAAACGAAAAAGATCTTCGGCGTGAAGGACGACCTCAAGCTCACCGTGAACGCCGTGAAGGTGCTCGAGCGGCGCTACCTACTGAAGGACCCCCGGGGGAACGTGATCGAGACGCCCCGCCAACTGATGCGGCGCGTGGCCCGCGGCATCGCCGCGGCCGACCGCCTCTACGGCGATGACGCCGCCGCCACCGAGGAATCGTTCTTCCGGTTGCTCTCGCAGCTCGAATTCCTGCCCAACTCGCCCACGCTGATGAACGCGGAGACGCGCCTCGGCCAGCTCGCCGGCTGCTTCGTGCTGCCGGTCGGCGACTCGATCGTGGAGATCTTCGATTCGCTGAAGATGATGGCCCTGATCCACCAGTCGGGCGGCGGCACCGGCTTCTCGTTCTCGCGGCTGCGGCCCAAGGGCGACATCGTGTCGTCCACCGGCGGCGAGGCGTCCGGCCCGATCTCGTTCATGGGGATTTTCGACGCCGCCACCAACGTCATCAAGCAGGGCGGCCGACGCCGCGGGGCCAACATGGCCATCCTCCGCGTCGACCATCCCGACGTCCTCGAGTTCATCACCAGCAAGCTGGAAGGCCGCAGGTTCCGCAACTTCAACATCTCCGTCACCGCGTCCGACGCCTTCATGGAAGCGGTGAAGCGAAACGAGAACTACGACCTGGTCAACCCCCGCACGGGCAGGCCCGTCGCCAGCATGAAAGCACGCCACGTCTTCGACCTCATCACCACCTCCGCCTGGCAATGCGGCGACCCCGGGATGGTCTTCATCGACGAAGTGAACCGCCACAACCCGACCCCGCAGGCCGGCATGATCGAATCCACCAACCCCTGCGGCGAGCAGCCGCTGCTGCCCTGCGAATCCTGCAACCTCGGCTCCATCAACCTCCGCAAGGCCGTCTCGCACGGGCAGATCGATTGGGACAAGCTCGGCGAGATTGTGGACAAGGCCGTTCACTTCCTCGACAACGTGATCGACGTGACCAGGTTCCCCGTGTCGGAGACCGAGCGGATCACGAAGGCCAACCGCAAGATCGGCCTGGGCGTTATGGGCTTCGCCGAGATGCTCGTGATGCTGGGCGTGCCGTATGACAGCGAGCGGGGCCTGCAGACGGGCGAGGAGGTGATGCGGTTCATCAACGAGCGCGCGCACCAGGCGTCGCGGCAGATCGCCCTGCGGCGCGGGTCGTTTCCCAATTTCGGCGAAAGCACTTGGCAGCAGGCAGGCTGGGACGCCATGCGAAACGCCACCGTCTCCACCGTCGCCCCCACCGGCACCATCAGCATCATCGCGGGCGTGTCGAGCGGCATCGAGCCGCTGTTTGCCATCACCTTCTACCGGAACATCATGGAAGGCACGCGGATGCTGGAGGAGAACGAACTGTTCAAGGAGGCGGCCGTGCGGCGCGGGTTCTACAGCCGCGAGCTTGCCGCCCAGATCGCCCGCCGCGGCTCCATCGCCGGGATGGAGTCGATCCCCGAAGACGTGCGCAAGCTGTTCGTCACCGCGTTCGACGTGCCGGCCGAGTGGCACGTGCGGATGCAGGCCGCCTTCCAGAAGCACACCGACAACGCCGTCTCGAAGACGATCAACCTCCCGGCGGATTCATCCGTGGCGGACGTCCGCGACGCCTACATGCTCGCCTGGGAGCTGAAGTGCAAGGGGATCACCATCTACCGCTACGGCACGGTGGCGGGGCAGGTGCTGGAGGTGGCGGGCCGGCCGTCGGGCGCCGCCGAGCACGAGCCGTTCACGCAGGCCCCGGCCGAATTCACCGGCGAATGCCGCGAATGCGCCACGTGAGGGAAGACAGGATGAAGGGATGATGGGATGATGGGATGATGGGAAAGAGGCTCGTCCGGGCTGTCTTCATCCCTCCATCCCACCATCATCGTCTTCCTCTTCTCCGTGCTCCTTGTACTACTATACTCAGCGTCTGAATTATCTGCGCATGATCAGATTGCTGCCCGCTTTGCGGGCAGCGGGCGGGCAACGGTGGCCCGCCCCTACGGGCATTCGCCAATGCGGCGACAGGAAACTCGAAGATGCCCGTTCGCTGCCAGAACGACTTGCCGGGATCTTGTGTAGGGGCGGGCCACTGTTGCCCGCCCGCTGCCGCCGTGGGGCGGCAGCACATCAAGGACATGCGCAATCTATTCAGTCGCTGTGTATAGCATGCGTCGGTGACGCACGCGGGGCGGGCCACTGTTGCCCGC
>DATKYA010000388.1:0-2820 GCA_035528775.1 Planctomycetota bacterium
TGACCTCGCACACCTCGCGAACTGGAAACCGCCGGCCCCTCCGCCCGCCGACGGTCCGGACGACGGCGCCGCCCGCGCCGCCGCGCAACTCCAACGTCAGAACTGGCCGATCATCGCCGGCGCCGGCTGCGGAATCTTCGAAAAGCTGTTCTCGCTCCGCCGATTCGAAGACGTGCTGATGGACATCCAGCTCGACACGCCGGAGATCAACCGCATCGCCGACATGATCGCGGAGCACAACGCCGGGCACGTCCGCCGCGGGCTGGCGCTCAACGCCGACGTCTTCTGCTTCGGTGACGACTTCGGCACGCAGGAGGCGCCGTAGTACATCTTCGCCGAGCCGGCCTGCGGAGTCACAGGTTCCCAGGAAACTACGAGCGGAGACTATCGAAACAGCTAAATGGCTTTATTCCGCGAAGGGGCCTGTAGCTCATATTACGAACCAATTATAGTCAGCGTCTGAATTATCTGCGCATGATCAGATTGCAGCCCGCTTTGCGGGCAGCACGGGCGGGCAACGGTGGCCCGCCCCTACGGGCATTCGCCAATGCGGCGACAGGAAACTCGAAGATGCCCATTCGCTGGCAGAACGATTTGCCGGGATCTTGTGTAGGGGCGGGCCACCGTTGCCCGCCCGCTGCCGCCGTGGGGCGGCAGCACATCAAGGACATGCGCAATCTATTCAGTCGCTGTGTATAACTGGTAAACTGGTCAACTGGTCAACTGGTCAACTGGTCAACTGGTGAACTGGTTAACTGACCAACTCGATTTTCTGCTGCACTCCATCTCGGTCCGGCCGATACTCATTGTCAATCACAAATAGTGTCGCGGTGCAGACGCCGCCGCCCGTTGCTACAGAGGAGATGCATCATGCGGAAATCGATCCGGAAGTTCGTTGCCCTCGTTGCGGATTCACTGCCGATCTGTGAGCCAATCTACGAGTTCGGTTCGCTGCAAGTTCAGGGTCAGGAGGGTTTTGCCGATCTTCGGACGCTGTTCCCTGGCAAGGAATACGTTGGAGCCGACATGCGGCCGGGGCCGGGCGTGCAGAAAGTTCTGAACCTTCACGACATCGATCTGCCGGACGATGTTGCGGGTACGGTTCTATGCGTGGACACCCTTGAGCATGTGGAGCATCCGCAACGGGCTGCTGAAGAAGTCCACCGGATCTTGAAGCCTGGCGGAATCGCGGTGTTCAGCTCCGTGATGTTCTTCCCGATTCACAGCCATCCGTGGGACTACTGGCGTTTCACGCCGGAGGGTTTCCGCTCGATCCTGCAGCCGTTTTCGAGCTGCTTCGTGGGAAGTGCCGGACGCGACCGTTTTCCTGATACCGTAGTGGGGATCGGCTTCAAGCAGTGCGAGCCGCCGATGGACCGCTTCCTATCGGCCTACGAGCAGTGGCGCAAGCATTACCTGCACATGCCGGAGCATCTCGTGAAGAACCTGACCCCGCCGGCGCTCCTGCCGTTCGTCAGCCGGCTGCATCGGCTTGCCGCCATCTGCACGAACGGGACTCGACGGGCGTTTTTCCCATGATCCCCCACACCGCGTCAACTCACCAACTCACCGACTGATCAACTTCTCCCCAGGATCACCGGCAGCGCCTCGGTCAGGCTTCCGCAGTAGCTGTGCAGCAGCGGCCGCACGCCGCTGGAGTCGATGTTGCCCCCGCCTACGCCGATCGCGGCGAAGCCCGCCAGCCGGATCGACACCACGCCGGCGCCTGAATCCTCCATTCCGATCACCTTGTGCCGGTGCGACTGATCCAGCCCCAGGCCGACGCGTGCGGTCTCGGCGTACAGCCACGGGTGCGGCTTCGGCTCAAGCTCGCCCAACGTGCCCGCTTGGCCCCGCCGGATCGCGAAGCCCGCACTGATGATCGCGTCGTAAAACTCCAGCGGGTCGCCCATCCCGAGCACGCGGAAAGCGGACACGATCTCGGGCCAGGCCTTCTCGTAGAGGCCGGACGTGACCAGCCCGATCTTCACGCGGTGGGCCTTCAGCTCCAGCAGGAAATCCTTCAGCCCGGGGCTGGGCACGAACGCGTCGGCCCGCCCGCGGCCCTCCATGATCTCCTTCAGCTCGTGATGCGTGATCTCGAAGTACAGCCGGCGTGCCTCCTCGACGGTCTTGCCCGGGGAATACTTGTCGATGCAGTACTGGAGGTGCTCGGAAACGGAATGCCCGGAAACGTGCGGCTCGTCGGCCGGCTCGAGTTGGAATTTCGGATTGCCCAGCAGCCGGGCGGTGACCTGCTCGATGATCCAGACCCAGAAGTGCTCGCTGTGAACGCTCGTGCCGTCGAGGTCCATCAGCACGGCTTCGGCGGGAGCGTCGAACCGAGCCTCGGCGAGCGGGTAGATCGCCGGATGCCCCATCGCCGATTTCACGTAGGCCAGCGTCTTGTCGGCGAACGCCACGAACTCCACCTTGCGGTCGCGCGGCGTGACGATTCGCACCACGCCCTCCTCGCCCACGCGCCACAGGCCCCCCGCCGATTCAAGATCAATGAGATCGCCGGCATATCGGGCGTCGATGGCGCCGATGCCGGCAATGAGATGGTGGTGCTTATGCTGCATGGCTACGATAGGCTTTGGGCTTTGGGCTTTGGCCTTTCGGGCTTGCGGCCTGGGGCTTGGGGCCGAGGAAATCGGCACAAGTCCACTTGGTCCACTGAGTCCACTTGGTCCACTCGGTCCTCTTCATTCTGAATTCTGCATTCTGAATTCTGAATTCCTACATCCCGATCTTGATCGTCCTGATCTTCTTGGGCTCAAGCACATGCTTCACCTGATTTCCTTCCACCGTCAGCTCGCC